>NZ_JBJJLR010000007.1:0-147597 GCF_046230975.1 Pseudomonas sp. KCJK9058 | reverse complement strand
CTCGATCAGCCAGAGCAACTTCCTCGGTACTGGTAACAAGGTGTCCATCGGCCTGACCCGTTCGGAATACCAGACCCGTTACAACTTCGGCTTCGTTGATCCCTACTTCACTGCCGATGGCGTCAGCCTGGGCTACAACGCCTTCTACCGCAGCACCGATTACGACGACCTCGACGTCGATGTTGCCAGCTACGCGGTGGACAGCTACGGTGCCGGCGTCAGCCTGGGCTACCCGATCAGCGAAACCTCGCGCCTGACCTACGGCCTGAGCGTGCAGCAGGACAAGATCAAGACCGGCAAGTACACCGTTGACGAGATCTTCGACTTCCTCGAGCAGGAAGGTGACAACTTCCTGAACTTCAAGGCCTCCATCGGCTGGTCCGAGTCGACCCTGAACAAAGGCGTACTGGCCACCCGTGGTCACTCGCAAAGCCTGACCCTGGAGTCCACCGTTCCGGGCAGCGACCTGTCGTTCTTCAAGCTTGACTACCGTGGCCAACTGTTCAAGCCGATCACCAGCGACTACACCCTGCGCCTGCATACCGAGCTGGGCTATGGTGATGGGTACGGCAGCACCTCCGGCCTGCCGTTCTACGAGAACTATTTCGCGGGTGGTTTCAACTCCGTCCGTGGCTTCAAGGACAGCAGCCTGGGCCCGCGCAGTACCCCGAGCATCGGCGAGGCCGCAGGTGGCAAGCCAGGCACCATCGCCGACCCGGATCAGGATCCGTTGCCGTTTGGTGGTAACGTGCTGGTGCAAGGCGGTGCCGAGCTGCTGTTCCCGCTGCCGTTCGTCAAGGACCAGCGTTCACTGCGCACTTCCGTGTTCTGGGACGTGGGTAACGTGTTCGACACCAATTGCGGCAACAAACCTGATTGCGAGAAGGTCGGGTTCTCGGGCATGGCCAGTTCGGTCGGCCTTGGCGTGACCTGGATTACCGCACTGGGCCCGTTGAGCTTCAGCCTGGCAATGCCGGTCAAGAAGCCGGACGATGCCGATACCCAGGTGTTCCAATTCTCTCTGGGCCAGACCTTCTAAGGTCGGCCCTTGCTTAATGACAACGGTTTATCCAGGAGTGCATCGTGCGTAAATTGGCTCAATTGGCCGTAGTGGCCGCGGCGCTGGTCGCCACCCCGGCTTTCGCCGAAATGAAGGTTGCCGTCCTGAACTACCAGATGGCCCTGCTCGAGTCGGATGCCGCCAAGAAGTATGCGGTTGATGCCGAGAAGAAATTCGGTCCGCAACTGACCAAGCTGAAAAGCCTGGAAAGCAGTGCCAAGGGCATCCAGGACCGCCTGATCAAGGGCGGCGACAAGATGCAGCAGCAGGAGCGTGAGCGCCTGGAGCTCGAGTTCAAGCAAAAGGCCCGCGATTTCCAGTTCCAGTCCAAGGAACTGAACGAAGCCAAGGCCGTTGCTGATCGCGACATGCTCAAGCAACTGAAGCCGAAGCTGGATGGTGCTGTCGAGGAAGTGATCAAGAAGGGCGGCTACGACCTGGTCCTCGAGCGTGGTGCGGTCATCGATGTCAAACCTCAGTACGACATCACCCGCCAAGTCATCGAGCGCATGAACCAAGCCCGTTGATATGAGTGTGACCATGACGCTAGGCCAGCTGGCCGAGGTACTCGGAGCTACCCTCAAGGGGCCCGAGGCGCTGCAGATTACCGGGTTGGCCACCTTGCAAGAGGCCGGCCCGACGCAGTTGAGCTTCCTCGCCAACCCGCAGTACCGCAAGTACCTGGACAACAGCCAGGCCGGCGCGGTGCTGCTCAAGGCGGCGGATGCCGAAAGCTTTGCCGGCAATACCCTGGTCGTGGCGGACCCGTACCTGGCTTACGCGCGGATTTCCCACCTGTTCGATCCCAAACCCAAGGCTGAGGCGGGAATACATCCCAGCGCCGTGGTGGCGGAAGATGCCCAGGTGGACGCCAGCGCCAGCATCGGGCCGTTCGCGGTCATCGAAAGTGGTGCGCGCATCGGCGCCAACGTCAGCATCGGCGCACACTGCTTCATTGGTGCCCGCTGTGTGGTCGGTGAAGGTGGTTGGCTGGCACCGCGGGTCACGCTGTATCACGACGTGACCATCGGTAAGCGTGTGGTCATCCAGTCGGGTGCCGTGATCGGCGGTGAGGGCTTCGGCTTTGCCAACGAGAAGGGTATCTGGCGCAAGATTGCACAGATCGGTGGCGTAACCATTGGTGATGACGTTGAGATCGGTGTCAATACGGCTGTCGACCGTGGCGCGCTGTCCGATACCCGGATCGGCGACGGGGTCAAGCTGGATAACCAGATCCAGATCGCTCACAACGTGCAGATCGGTGATCACACTGCCATGGCCGCTTGCGTCGGAATCTCCGGCAGCACGCGCATCGGCAAGCACTGCATGCTGGCCGGTGGTGTGGGGCTGGTTGGGCACATCGATATTTGCGATAACGTTTTCGTTTCCGGAATGACCATGGTTACCCGTTCGATCACTGAACCGGGTTCCTATTCTTCCGGCACTGCCATGCAGCCGCTGGCTGACTGGCGCAAGAGCGCCGCGCGTATCCGCCACCTGGACGACATGGCCAAGCGTCTCCAGCAGCTGGAAAAACGCGTCGATACCGTGACCTCAGGTGGCCTGCCGACATCAGAAGGCTGATACCATTCCCTGAGCAAGAGTGAACAGTCGCTAGCTGGCTCCTCTTTGGATTGCAAAAGGAGCGTGTGGTCAGCACCTGCGCTCCCTATTCTTATTACAGGCTTCCCCACCGAAATGATGGACATCAACGAGATTCGCGAATACCTGCCTCACCGCTACCCGTTTCTGCTGGTAGACCGTGTGACGGATCTGGACTTCGAGGCCCAGAGCATTCGTGCCTACAAGAATGTCAGCATCAATGAGCCGTTTTTCAATGGCCACTTCCCGGCACACCCGATCATGCCGGGTGTCCTGATCATCGAAGCCATGGCCCAGGCGGCCGGCATCCTTGGTTTCAAGATGCTCGATGCCAAGCCGGCCGATGGCACCCTGTACTACTTTGTCGGTTCCGACAAACTGCGTTTCCGTCAGCCGGTTCTGCCGGGTGACCAGCTTGTGCTGGAGGCCAAGTTCCTCAGCCGTAAAAGCATGATCTGGAAGTTCGAGTGCCGCGCCCTTGTCGATGGCAAGCCGGTCTGCTCGGCAGAAATCACCTGCGCGGAACGCTCCCTATGAATTCGATTGATCCTCGGGCCATTATCGATCCGTCGGCCAAGCTGGCCGACGGCGTCGAGGTCGGCCCTTGGTCGATCGTTGGCCCTGATGTCGAAATCGGGGAGGGCACCGTTATCGGCCCGCATGTTGTGCTCAAAGGCCCGACCCGCATCGGCAAGCACAACCGTATCTTTCAGTTTTCCTCGATCGGTGAAGACACCCCGGACCTTAAGTACAAGGGTGAGCCGACGCGCCTGGTGATCGGCGATCACAATGTGATTCGCGAAGGGGTGACCATCCACCGCGGTACTGTTCAGGACCGCTCGGAAACCACCGTGGGTGACCATAACCTGATCATGGCCTATGCCCACATTGGCCACGACAGTGTCATCGGCAACCACTGCATCCTGGTCAACAACACGGCGTTGGCCGGTCATGTACATGTGGGTGACTGGGCGATCCTGTCCGGTTACACCCTGGTTCACCAGTACTGCCATATTGGCGCCCACGCGTTTTCCGGCATGGGCACGGCCATTGGCAAGGACGTTCCGGCCTTCGTTACCGTGTTCGGCAGCCCGGCCGAAGCCCGCAGCATGAACTTCGAGGGCATGCGCCGCCGCGGTTTCAGCGACGAGGTGATCCATGTGCTGCGTCGTTGCTACAAGATTGTCTACCGTCAGGGCCTGACCGTCGAAGACGCGCTCAAGGAGCTGGCCGAACCGGCCACGCAACACCCTGAGGTCGAGCTGTTCCGTCAGTCGATCCTGAGCTCCGCTCGCGGCATCACGCGCTGATATGGCCCAGCTTTGCGTAGCGCTGGTCGCCGGTGAGGCCAGTGGCGATATTCTTGGTTCAGGCTTGATGCGTGCCCTCAAGGCACGCCACCCCGACGTGCGGTTCATCGGGGTTGGCGGCCCCTTGATGGAAGCTGAGGGCCTGCAATCCTATTTCCCCATGGAGCGCCTGGCCGTCATGGGGCTGGTCGAGGTACTCGGGCGCCTGCGCGAGCTGCTCAAGCGCCGCAAGTTGCTGATCCAGACCCTGATCGAAGAAAAACCCGACGTATTCATCGGCATCGACGCCCCTGACTTCACCCTCAACATCGAACTGAAGCTGCGCCAGGCCGGGATCAAGACCGTGCACTATGTCAGCCCGTCAGTGTGGGCATGGCGGCAAAAGCGCGTGCTGAAGATCCGCGAAGGCTGCGACCTGATGCTGACGCTGCTGCCGTTCGAGGCGCGGTTCTACGAAGAGCAGGGTGTGCCAGTGCGTTTTGTTGGCCACCCGCTGGCAGACACCATCCCGCTTGAAGCCGACCGCCCGGCCGCGCGCGCCGCGCTGGGCCTGGGCGAGGGGCCGGTGGTGGCGTTGATGCCGGGCAGTCGGGGGGGCGAAGTAGGGCGCCTGGGCGCGTTGTTCCTCGACGCCGCCGAGCGCCTTTGCCAACAAGTGCCGGGTGTGCGCTTCGTGTTGCCCTGCGCCAACGCCACGCGGCGCACCCAGATCGAACAGATGCTTGAAGGGCGCCAACTGCCGCTGACCCTGCTCGATGGTCAGTCGCACCAAGCCCTGGCAGCCTGTGACGCGGTGCTGATCGCCTCGGGTACCGCCACCCTCGAGGCGCTGCTGTACAAGCGGCCGATGGTGGTGGCGTACCGCCTGGCGCCCTTGACCTTCTGGATTCTCAAGCGTCTGGTGAAAAGCCCTTACGTGTCATTGCCGAACCTGCTGGCCCAGCGAGAGCTGGTGCCTGAGTTGCTGCAGGACGACGCTACCAGTGAAGCGCTGGCCAACACCCTGGCGCCGCTGGTGCGCGATGGAAGCCAGCAGACCGAACGTTTCGACGAAATTCACCGCACCCTGCGCCGTGACGCCTCCAATCAGGCGGCCGAGGCGGTACTGGCCCTGCTCAAGGACCGCTGACATGCAAATTGGACTGGACTTCAACCTGGTAGAAGACCTGGTCGCCGGCGTTGACGAAGTGGGCCGTGGCCCGCTGTGCGGCGCGGTGGTAACGGCGGCCGTGATTCTTGATCCCGCGCGGCCGATTCTCGGTCTGAACGACTCGAAAAAACTCACCGAAGCCAAGCGTGAGGCGCTGTTCGACGAGATCTGCGAAAAGGCCTTGAGCTTCTGCGTCGCCCGCGCCGAGGTCGAGGAAATCGACAGCCTGAACATCCTGCAGGCCACCATGCTGGCCATGCAGCGCGCAGTGGAGGGCTTGCACATTACGCCGAAGCTGGCCCTGATCGATGGCAATCGCTGCCCGAAGCTGGCGGTGCCGGCAGCACCGGTGGTCAAGGGGGATAGCCAGGTGCCGGCCATTGCGGCGGCATCGATCCTGGCCAAGGTGACCCGTGATCGGGAGATGAGTGCGTTCGAACTGATCTACCCGGGTTATGGCATTGGCGGGCACAAGGGTTACCCAACGCCGGTGCACCTCGAGGCCCTGGCTCGGCTTGGGCCTACGCCCATCCACCGGCGTTCCTTCGCCCCTGTGCGGGCGGCTTGGGAAGCGCGCGAAGGCGTCACCGATTCCCTGATCTGACCTGTTGGGGCCGCTTTGCGGCCCTTCGCGGTCACGCCCGCTCCAACAGGATTCATCGGGCTGAGCAGCGGTGGCGTACCTGTGGGGGCGGGCGTGCCCGCGAAGGGCTGCAAAGCAGCCCCAAAAAAAGCCCCCAGTTAGGCTACAATCCCGCCCTTGTCGTTAAGCTCTGCTACAGGATCTTCCATGTCGGTTCCCTTCGTTCACCTGCGCGTCCATTCCGAATTCTCGCTGGTCGACGGCCTGGTGCGGATCAAACCGCTGGCCAAGGCGCTGACCGGGATGAACATGCCGGCGGTCGCGATCACCGATCAGAGCAACATGTGCTCGCTGGTGAAGTTCTACAAGACGGCCATGGGCGCCGGCATCAAACCGATCTGCGGTGCCGACCTGTGGCTGGCCGGTGCCGACCCGGAAGCCCCGCTGTCGCGCATCTGCTTCCTGGCCATGGACCCCAAGGGCTATCGCAACCTCACCGAACTGATCTCGCGCGGCTGGACCGATGGCCAGCGCAACGGCCTGGTCATCCTCCAGCGTGAATGGATCGCCCCGGCCAGCGAGGGCCTGATTGCCCTGTCCGCGGGCAAGGAAGGCGACATTGGCATGGCGCTGCTGGCGGGTCGGCAAGACGAAGCCGAAGTGCTTCTTCAAGACTGGATGGGCATGTTCCCCGAGCGCTTCTACGTTGAAGTGCAGCGCACCAATCGGGCACGCGACGAAGAATACGTGCACGCGGCGGTGGCATTGGCCGACAAGCTTGGCGCCCCGCTGGTGGCTACCAACGACGTACGTTTCATCAAGCAGACGGACTTTGACGCCCACGAAACCCGCGTCTGTATCGGTGAGGGCTGGACCCTCGATGACCCGCGCCGTCCGCGTTGCTACAGCGACCAGCAGTACCTGAAGTCGGCCGAGGAAATGGCCGAGCTCTTCAGCGACCTGCCCGACGCCATCGCCAACACCGTCGAAATTGCCAAGCGCTGCAACATCCAGGTACAGCTGGGCAAGTACTTCCTGCCTGACTTCCCCACGCCCAACGGCATGGGCATCGACGACTACCTGCGGCATGTGTCCCACGAAGGCCTGGAAGAGCGCCTGGCCGTGCTGTGGCCGAAAGAGACCACGCCCAATTATGAAGAAAAGCGTCAGGTTTACCTGGACCGCCTGAAGTTCGAGCTGGACATCATCATCCAGATGGGCTTCCCCGGTTACTTCCTGATTGTTATGGACTTCATCAAGTGGGCCAAGAACAACGACGTACCGGTTGGCCCGGGCCGCGGTTCGGGTGCTGGCTCGCTGGTGGCCTATGTACTGAAGATCACCGATCTCGACCCGCTGGCCTACGACCTGCTGTTCGAGCGCTTCCTCAACCCTGAACGTATTTCCATGCCCGACTTCGACGTCGACTTCTGCATGGACGGCCGTGACCGGGTGATCGACTACGTGGCCGAGGCCTACGGCCGTAATGCGGTGAGCCAGATCATCACCTTCGGTACCATGGCCGCCAAGGCGGTGGTGCGTGACGTGGCGCGGGTGCAAGGCAAATCCTATGGCCTGGCCGACCGCCTGTCGAAGATGATCCCCTTCGAAGTGGGCATGACCCTGGAGAAGGCCTACGAGCAGGAAGAAATCCTGCGTGACTTCCTCAAGGGCGACGAAGACGCCCGTGAAATCTGGGACATGGCCCTGAAGCTGGAGGGTGTGACCCGGGGTACCGGCAAGCACGCCGGTGGTGTGGTTATCGCACCCACCAAGCTCACCGACTTTTCGCCGATCGCCTGTGATGAAGAGGGTGGTGGCCTGGTAACCCAGTTCGACAAGGATGACGTCGAGGCCGCCGGCCTGGTGAAGTTCGACTTCCTCGGCCTGCGTACCTTGACCATCATCAAGTGGGCGATGGAGATCATCAACCGCGAGCAGGCCAAGAAGAACCTGCCCGACCTCAACATCGACTTCATCCCGCTGGACGACCGCAAGACCTACGAGCTGCTGCAGAAGGCCGAAACCACGGCGGTGTTCCAGCTGGAATCGCGCGGCATGAAGGAGCTCATCAAGAAGCTCAAGCCCGACTGCCTGGAAGACCTGATCGCACTGGTTGCGTTGTTCCGCCCGGGCCCGCTGCAATCGGGCATGGTGGACGACTTCATCAACCGCAAGCACGGCCGCGCCGAGCTGGCCTACCCGCACTCCGACTACCAGTACGAAGGCCTCAAGCCGGTACTGGCGCCAACCTACGGCATCATCCTGTACCAGGAACAGGTGATGCAGATCGCCCAGGTGATGGCAGGTTATACCCTGGGTGGCGCCGACATGCTGCGCCGGGCCATGGGTAAGAAAAAGCCCGAGGAAATGGCCAAGCAGCGCGGTGGTTTCATCGAAGGTTGCGTAGCCAACAATATCGATGCGGACCTCGCCGGTAACATCTTCGACCTGGTAGAGAAGTTCGCGGGCTACGGATTCAACAAATCCCACTCCGCCGCCTATGGCCTGGTGTCGTACCAGACCGCCTGGCTGAAAACCCACTACCCGGCGCCGTTCATGGCCGCGGTCCTGTCGGCGGATATGCACAACACCGACAAGGTGGTGGTGCTGGTGGAGGAGGTGCGCAGCATGAAGCTGCGCCTCGACGCGCCGGACGTGAATTTCTCGGACTTCAAGTTCACCGTCAACAACGACGGCCGTATCGTCTACGGCCTTGGTGCCATCAAGGGTGTCGGCGAAGGCCCGGTGGAGGCGATTGTCGAGGCCCGTGCCCAAGGCGGTCCCTTCAAGGACCTGTTCGATTTCTGTGAACGCATCGACCTCAAACGGGTCAACAAACGTACCCTTGATGCGCTGGTGCGCAGTGGCGCGCTGGACCGCCTTGGTCCGCACTTCCATGACGAGATCAAGGCCTACCACGCCAACATCGACATCAACCGGGCAACCTTGCTGTCGGCGCTGGGCGAGGCCATCAAGGCAGCCGAGCAGGCCGCACACACCGCTGACAGTGGTCATGTCGACCTGTTCGGCAGCATGTTCGACGCGGCAGATGTCGATGTGTATGCCAACCACCGCAAGGTGCGCGAGCTCACCCTCAAGGAGCGTCTGAAGGGGGAGAAGGACACCCTTGGCCTGTACCTCACCGGCCACCCGATCGACGAGTACGAGACCGAGATCCGTCGCTTCGCCCGCCAGCGCATCGTCGACCTCAAGCCGTCGCGCGAAACCCAGACCATCGCGGGCATGATCATTGCGCTGCGGGTGATGAAGAACAAGAAGGGCGACAAGATGGGCTTCGTCACCCTGGATGACCGTTCCGGGCGGATCGAGGCATCGCTGTTTGCCGATGCCTTCATGGCGGCACAGTCCTTGCTGCAGACCGATGCGATGGTGGTGGTGGAAGGCGAGGTCAGCAATGACGACTTCTCCGGGGGCTTGCGCCTGCGGGTGAAGCAGGTGATGACCATGGAAGACGCGCGCACCAAGCTGGCCGAGAGCCTGCGCCTGAAGGTGGCGCATGACGCACTGAAGGGCGACCGGCTGAAGTGGCTGGGCGAGCTGATCACCCGCCATCGCGGTGCCTGCCCGATCACGCTGGAGTACACCGGCAGCGACGCCAAGGCCATGCTGCAGTTTGGCGAGCAGTGGGCGATCGATCCGGCCGATGGGCTGATTCAGGCGCTGCGTGACCAGTTCGGGCGTGAGAACGTCTTCCTGCAATATCGTTGAACCGACAAAAATTTAATCTCGACCTGAATGCGCCTGATCCCTTAAGGTATGGCGCCAAACGGATCAACCGGCCGGCCGCCTGGCCGTAGACCCAAGACGGATGACTATGAACCCGAATTTCCTCGACTTCGAACAGCCGATTGCCGACCTGCAAGCCAAGATCGAAGGCCTGCGCCTGGTGGGCAACGACAACTCGCTGAACATCAGCGATGAAATTGCCCGTCTGCAAGACAAGAGCAACACCCTGACCGAAAGCATCTTCGGCAACCTGACCAGCTGGCAGATCGCCCGCCTGGCCCGTCACCCGCGTCGTCCATACACCTTGGACTACCTGGAGCACATCTTCACCGAGTTCGAAGAGCTGCACGGGGACCGTCACTTCTCTGACGACGCCGCCATCGTGGGTGGTACTGCGCGTCTGGACGGCAAGCCGGTCATGGTCATTGGCCACCAGAAGGGCCGTGAAGTGCGCGAGAAAGTGCGTCGCAACTTCGGCATGCCGCGCCCGGAAGGTTACCGCAAGGCCTGTCGCCTGATGGAAATGGCCGAACGCTTCAAGATGCCGATCCTGACCTTCATCGACACGCCGGGCGCCTACCCGGGCATCGACGCCGAAGAGCGCAACCAGAGTGAAGCCATCGCCTGGAACCTGCGGGTCATGGCACGCCTGAAAACCCCGATCATCGCTACCGTGATCGGTGAGGGTGGTTCCGGTGGGGCACTGGCCATTGGCGTGTGCGACCAACTGAACATGCTGCAGTACTCCACCTACTCGGTTATCTCGCCGGAAGGCTGTGCTTCGATTCTGTGGAAAACGGCCGATAAAGCAGCAGACGCGGCCGAGGCCATGGGCATCACCGCCGAGCGTCTGAAGAGCCTGAACATTGTCGACAAGGTCATCCAGGAGCCGCTGGGCGGCGCCCACCGTGATCCGGCCAAGATGTCCGAAAGCATCCGTGCCGATCTGGTGCAGCAGCTGGACATGCTCGGCAAGTTCGACAACGATGCGCTGTTGGCCCGTCGTTACGAGCGCCTGATGAGCTACGGCCTCTGATTCTGATTAGCCCTGGGGCCGTTTTGCGGCCCTTGTGATTGATGGCACCGGCTTCGCCGGTGTTCGCGGGTAAACCCGCTCCTACAGGTTGCACTGCCCTTGAGGCTTGCGCCGTACATGTGGGCGCGGGCATGCCCGCGAATGCTTTCTTGAATCGAGCGAGGGCTAGATGATCAACCTCACTCCTTGGCTCAACGCCCCCACCTGGCACGTCGCCTTCTCCGGCGGCCTCGATTCCACCGTCCTCCTGCACCTGCTGGCCGAATACGCCCGCAACCACGCGTCCCCCCCGCTGCGCGCCATCCATATCCACCACGGCCTGCAAGCCGCTGCCGACGCCTGGCCCACCCACTGCCAAGCCATCTGCGACAATTTCGACGTTGAACTCCAGGTCATCCACGTCCAGGTCTCCCCTGGCGCCAGCCTGGAACAGGCGGCCCGAGAGGCCCGCTATGCCGCCTTCAGGCAAGTGCTCGGCCCGGGCGATATCCTGTTCACCGGCCAGCACCGCGACGACCAGGCCGAGACCCTGCTGTTCCGCCTGTTGCGCGGCGCCGGCCTGCGTGGCCTGGCGGCAATGCCGGGGCAGCGGGCGCTGGGGCAGGGCAGCCTGGTCAGGCCGTTACTGGCCTGTTCCCGGCAACATTTGCACGATTATGCCCAAGCCCAAGGGCTGACCTGGATCGAAGACCCGTCAAACGTCGACACACAATTCGCCCGCAACTACCTGCGCGGCGAAGTGATGCCGCAGTTGCAGCAACGTTGGCCACAGGCCAGCCAGAACTTCGCCCGTGCAGCAGAGCATCTGGGCGAGGCGCTGGGTTTGCTGGACGAACTGGCCCAGGAGGATCTGGCGCTTGCGCGCAAAGGGGCGCCCCTTGCCTGGCCGGGGCTGGATTCCCTCGACCTGGCCGCCCTGCTGGCGTTATCGCCGGCCCGTCAGCGCAATGCCTTGCAGTACTGGCTTAGCCAGCGCACCCGTTTGCCCGATACCCGGCACTGGGCCGGCTGGGCAGACCTGCGCGATGCTGGTGCCGATGCCCGGCCAGTCTGGCGGCTTGCCGATGGACGGTTGGTGCGTAGCCACGGGCGCATCTGGTGGTTGAGCGGTGATTGGCTACAGCAACCGGCTGGCTCGCTGGCCTGGCCCGACCCTGATGGGCCGTTGCGGTTGCCGGGCAATGGTTGCGTGCGTCTTGTTGGCGCAGCCGTGCCGAGCGGGTTGCGCATTGCCTACCGTCAGGGGGGGGAAATGCTGGAGGTTCCCGGCCGTGGTCGGCGAGACCTCAAGCGCCTGCTCAACGAACAGCAGGTGCCGCATTTCCTGCGCTCGCGCCTGCCGTTGCTGTATCACGGCGAATGCCTGCTGGCGGTGGCCAACCTGCCCGGGCTGGTGCAGGCGGATTGCCAACTGCACTGGCAGTTACCGACGAACGCGCAAGGTTTGAGCTGAAGGGTACATTCCGGTAGACTACCCTCCCTTCTTGATACAACTTCTGTGGGTTCCGCGAAAACACAGGAGTTGCCGATTACCAAGCAGTTTTTTGCCGAGCTGATTCTGGAAATGACGAGCGAACGCCATGCCGGGTATACCCTGGCTGTACAGACGCGGCAGTTTTTCGAGATGCACTGTGATTGACGCAGGTGATCGGGGGCTTCGGCCTTCCTTCGCTTTCTCCGGCGGCGCTGGCCGCCTTAACGCAGACTTCTAGGGTTTTTCATGACGCGCTACATATTCGTCACGGGCGGTGTTGTTTCTTCATTGGGGAAAGGCATTGCCTCGGCTTCCCTGGCGGCCATCCTGGAAGCGCGGGGCCTGAAGGTCACCATGCTCAAGCTGGATCCGTACATCAACGTCGACCCGGGCACCATGAGCCCGTTCCAGCACGGTGAAGTTTTTGTCACCCACGATGGCGCCGAGACCGACCTCGACCTGGGTCACTACGAGCGGTTCATCCGCACCACCATGACCCAGAACAACAACTTCACCACTGGCCGTATCTACGAGCACGTGCTGCGTAAAGAGCGTCGTGGTGATTACCTGGGCGCGACCATCCAGGTCATCCCGCACATCACCGACGAAATCAAGCGTCGCATCATCAAGGGTGCCGGCGATGCCGACGTGGCCCTGGTGGAAATCGGCGGTACCGTGGGTGATATCGAGTCGCAGCCGTTCCTCGAGGCGATTCGCCAGCTGCGTGTCGAAGTGGGCTCCAAGCGTGCCATGCTGATGCACCTGACCCTGGTCCCGTACATCGCCACCGCTGGCGAAACCAAGACCAAGCCGACCCAGCACTCGGTCAAGGAGCTGCGCTCCATCGGCCTGCAGCCTGACGTGCTGATTTGCCGCTCCGACCACCCGGTGGATGCTTCGTCGCGTCGCAAGATCGCGCTGTTCACCAACGTTGAAGAGCGTGCGGTGATTTCGCTGGAAGACGTCGACACCATCTACAAGATCCCGGGCGTACTGCATGCTCAGGGCCTGGACGACTTCGTCGTCGAGCGCTTCGGCCTGCAGTGCAATGGCGCCGACCTGTCCGAGTGGGACAAGGTGGTTGATGCCAAGCTCAACCCGGAGCACGAAGTGACCATCGCCATGGTCGGCAAGTACATGGAGCTGCTGGATGCGTACAAATCGCTGATCGAAGCGATGAGCCACGCCGGCATCACCAACCGGACCAAGGTCAACCTGCGCTACATCGATTCGGAAGACATCGAGAACCAGGGCACCAGCCTGCTCGAAGGCGCCGATGCCATCCTGGTACCGGGCGGTTTCGGCCTGCGCGGTGTGGAAGGCAAGATCACCGCGGTGCAATACGCCCGTGAGAACAAGGTGCCGTACCTGGGTATCTGCCTGGGCATGCAGGTGGCCGTCATCGAATTCGCCCGTAACGTGATGGGCTGGAAAGACGCCAACTCCACCGAGTTCGACCGTAACAGCGGCCACCCAGTGGTCGGCCTGATCACCGAGTGGGCCGATGCCACCGGTGCCGTCGAGACCCGCGACGAGGCTTCCGACCTGGGCGGCACCATGCGCCTGGGCGCACAGGATTGCCAGCTGGCTGCCGGTTCCAAGGTGCACGACTGCTACGGCAAGGACGTGATCACCGAGCGTCACCGTCATCGCTACGAAGTGAACAACAACCTGCTGCCACAACTGGTGGAAGCTGGTCTGGTGGTTTCCGGCCGTTCCGAAGACGGCGCGCTGGTGGAAGTGGTCGAGTCCAAGGACCACCCATGGTTCGTCGCTTGCCAGTTCCACCCGGAGTTCACTTCGACGCCGCGTGACGGCCACCCGCTGTTCAGCGGCTTCGTCAAGGCAGCCCTGGCTCAGAAGAACAAGGCCTGATCGATGACCCAGAAGATCATCCGCGTCGGTAACATCGAAATCGCCAATGACAAGCCTTTCGTCCTGTTCGGCGGCATGAATGTTCTGGAGTCCCGTGACCTGGCGATGAAGGTCTGCGAAGAGTACGTGCGGGTTACCGAGAAGCTCGGTATCCCGTATGTGTTCAAGGCCAGCTTCGACAAGGCCAACCGTTCGTCGGTAACGTCCTACCGTGGCCCTGGCATGGACGAGGGGCTGAAGATCTTCGAAGAGATCAAGCGCACCTTCAACGTGCCGGTGATCACCGACGTGCACGAGCCTTACCAGGCCGAGCCCGTCGCCAAGGTATGCGACATCATCCAGTTGCCGGCTTTCCTGTCGCGGCAGACTGACCTGGTAGTGGCCATGGCCAAGACCGGCGTGGTGATCAACATCAAGAAGGCTCAGTTCCTCGCACCTCAGGAAATGAAACACATCCTGGCCAAGTGCGAAGAAGCCGGTAACGACCAGTTGATACTCTGCGAGCGTGGTTCGAGCTTCGGCTACAACAACCTGGTGGTCGACATGCTGGGCTTCGGCATCATGAAGCAGTTCGACTACCCGGTGTTCTTCGACGTGACCCACGCCCTGCAGATGCCGGGTGGCCGCGCCGATTCCGCCGGCGGCCGTCGTGCCCAGGTCACTGACCTGGCCAAGGCCGGCATGAGCCAGGGCCTGGCCGGGCTTTTCCTCGAAGCCCACCCCGATCCGGACAACGCCAAGTGCGATGGCCCATGCGCCTTGCGCCTGGATAAACTGGAGCCGTTCCTGGTCCAGCTCAAGCAATTGGACGACCTGGTGAAAAGTTTTCCGACGGTAGAAACCGCGTAAAGCTCATTTCTCGGGTAAAGTACCGCCCGATCCACCCCTGACCAGTCGGTCAGGGGCTCCCTTCATCAGGCCTGCCCAAAGCAAGTTCGCCTGGTGAACGGCAAGAATTTCCTAAGCTAAGTTGTTTTCGTCAAATTCTGGAGTGCTTACAACAATGGCAAAAATCGTCGACATCAAAGGTCGTGAAGTTCTCGATTCGCGTGGCAACCCCACTGTGGAAGCCGATGTACTGCTCGACAACGGCATCATCGGCAGCGCTTGCGCGCCGTCCGGTGCTTCTACCGGCTCGCGCGAAGCGCTGGAGCTGCGTGATGGCGACAAGAGCCGTTACCTGGGCAAGGGCGTGCTGAAGGCCGTCGCCAACATCAACGGCCCGATCCGTGACCTGCTGCTGGGCAAGGATCCTTCCGACCAGAAGGCGCTGGACCGCGCCATGATTGAACTGGACGGTACCGAGAACAAGGCCAAGCTGGGCGCCAACGCCATCCTGGCTGTTTCCCTGGCTGCCGCCAAAGCTGCTGCCCAGGACCAGGACCTGCCGCTGTACGCGCACATCGCCAACCTGAACGGCACCCCGGGCCAGTACTCGATGCCGGTTCCGATGATGAACATCATCAACGGTGGCGAGCACGCCGACAACAACGTCGACATCCAGGAGTTCATGGTTCAGCCGGTTGGCGCCAAGACCTTCTCTGACGGCCTGCGCATGGGTACCGAAATCTTCCACCACCTCAAGGCCGTCCTGAAGGCCCGTGGCCTGAACACCGCCGTAGGTGATGAAGGTGGTTTCGCCCCTAACCTGGCATCCAACGAAGACGCCCTGGGCGCCATCGCTGAAGCTGTCGAAAAAGCCGGCTACAAGCTGGGCACCGACGTGACCCTGGCCCTGGATTGCGCGGCTTCTGAATTCTACGAAGACGGCAAGTACAACCTGTCCGGCGAAGGCAAGTCGTTCGACGCCGAAGGCTTCGCCGACTACCTGAAAGGCCTGACCGAGCGTTTCCCGATCATTTCGATCGAAGACGGCCTGGACGAGTCCGACTGGGCTGGCTGGAAAATCCTCACTGACAAGATCGGTGAAAAAGTCCAGCTGGTCGGTGACGACCTGTTCGTGACCAACACCAAGATCCTCAAGGAAGGCATCGAGAAAGGCATCGGTAACTCGATCCTGATCAAGTTCAACCAGATCGGCTCGCTGACCGAAACCCTGGAAGCCATCCAGATGGCCAAGGCTGCTGGTTACACTGCAGTGATCTCGCACCGTTCCGGTGAAACCGAAGACTCGACCATTGCCGACCTGGCTGTGGGTACTGCTGCTGGCCAGATCAAGACCGGCTCGCTGTGCCGTTCCGACCGCGTTTCCAAGTACAACCAGCTGCTGCGCATCGAAGAGCAACTGGGCGCCAAAGCGGTTTACCGCGGTCGTGCCGAGTTTCGCGGCTAAGCAAGAGATGGTAAAAAGGCAGCAGCCGAAGTTGTAGGAACGTTCGTACTGAACTTTCCTACGTACTAACGGGTTTCTGTCGACGAAGCCTGGCCTCGGCCAGGCTTCGTGCTATTCGAGGCCCCGAAGTAAAAACGCGGCAGCCTTTTTAACCTGGATAACGTGATGCGCAGTCCCTATTGGTTGTTCCTCGTTCTGCTCTTGCTGTTGGGTGGCCTGCAGTACCGCCTGTGGGTGGGTAACGGCAGCCTGGCGCAAGTGACCGAACTGAAGCAGCAGATTGCCGATCAGCATGCCGAAAACGAGCGCTTGCTCGAGCGTAATCGTGTGCTCGATGCTGAAGTGCTAGAGCTGAAAAAAGGCATGGAGACCGTTGAAGAACGGGCCCGCCACGAATTGGGGATGGTCAAAGAGGGCGAAACCCTCTTCCAGTTGCCACAGAAATGATCGATACCTTGCCGGCCTTCTGGGCCGTGATTCCTGCGGCGGGTGTAGGCGCCCGCATGGCTGCCGACCGCCCCAAGCAATACCTGGAGCTGGCTGGGCAGACCCTTCTCGAGCACAGCCTCGACTGTTTTCTTGGCCACCCGGCACTTAAGGGCCTGGTGGTCAGCATTGCCGAAGACGACCCGTACTGGCCTGGCCTGCGCTACGCCAGCGACCCACGCATTCAGTGCGCGGCGGGCGGGCGTGAACGCGCTGACTCGGTGCTTAACGCCTTGCTGGTGCTGCATGCCCAGGGGGCGGGGGACAGCGACTGGGTGCTGGTGCACGATGCTGCGCGGCCGAACCTGGCGCGCAGTGACCTGGACAAGCTGTTGTCGGAGCTGGCGGACGACCCGGTGGGTGGCCTGCTGGCGGTGCCGGCGCGCGATACCCTCAAGCGTGCCGACAGCCATGGCCGGGTGAGTGCTACCGTGGACCGCAGCACGATATGGCAGGCGTACACACCGCAGATGTTCCGCCTTGGAGCGTTGCACCGGGCGCTGGCTGAGTGCCTGGTGTCGGATGTGGTGGTGACCGATGAAGCCTCGGCCATCGAATGGTCCGGTCAGGCGCCGCGGCTGGTGGAAGGGCGCAGTGACAACATAAAGGTAACCCGGCCCGAAGATCTCGAATGGTTGCGCCAGCGCTGGGCGGGTAAACGCTGAGCGTTCTACTGGGGCGGCCAATTTCCACCCGGCGTTCACCGTTGGCGCCGCCGCCGTATTCGCGGGTAAACCCGCTCCTACATACGCATCGGTGGTTGGGCACAGGCCGTCGTAGGCGCGGGGTTGCCCGCGAAGAGGCCAGTACATGCAGCACATCCCGTCAGCCGAAACGATACTCCGGCAACCCCGCCAACCCCTCCTTCAGGTAATCCACCAGCCGCCGTACCTTCGGCGACAGGTGCCTCTGCTGCGGATACAGCGCCCACACCGCCGTATTCGGCGGTTGGTGCGCCTCCAGCAGCGACACCAGCGCACCACTGTTCAGGTGTTCCAGCACGTAGTAATCCGGCAACTGGCACAACCCGATCCCTTGCAGCGCCGCATCCAGCACTGCCTGGCCACTGTTGCAGCGCCAGTTACCCTGTACCCGCTGGCTGATCTCACGGCCATCCTGCTGTAGCGCCCACAAGTCCGAACTCCCCACCAGGCAATTGTGCCGCGCCAGCTCCGACAGGCTGTGTGGCCGGCCATAGCGCTCAAGATAGGCCGGCGAGGCGCACAGGTACATGCGCCTTGGCGCCAGGCGGGTAGCCACCAAGCGAGAGTCGGCCAGGCGGCCCAGGCGGATCGCCAGGTCCATGCCTTCATGCAGCAGGTCGAGGGTGTGGTTGCTCAGCTCCACATCCACGCGCAGCTGCGGGTACAGCGCCATGAATCGCGTCACCAGCGGCACGATGAAGCGCTCGCCGTAGGCCACGGCGCACGTCATGCGCAACAAGCCCTTGGGTTCGCTGGCCAGGTCGCCCATGGCGCGCAACGCTTCCTCGCGGCCATCCTGCAAGCGTTGGCAATGCTGCAGGAAGGTCTGCCCGGCTTCGCTGAGGGTTACCCGGCGGGTACTGCGATACAGCAGGCGCGTTTGCAGGCGGTCCTCCAGCCGGGCGATCTGCCGGCTGATGTGCGATGAGGAAACCCCCAGGCGTTCGGCGGCGGCAGTGAACTGGCCCGATTCGGCCACGGCGACAAATTCGTCGATGCCTTCCCATCGGCTGCTCATCGATTATCCCTGTATGGCAATAATGTTTTGTCTTTGGCCTGATTATTAATCAAATGACGCTGAATTACACTGCAAGACTGAATCGATCCACTGTCTGGAGACCTTTGATGATCAAGTCCCGTGCTGCCGTTGCCTTCGAAGCCAAGAAACCCCTGGAAATCGTCGAAGTCGACGTGGCCATGCCAAAAGCCGGTGAAGTGCTGCTGCGCGTGGTCGCCAGCGGTGTCTGCCACACCGATGCCTATACCCTGTCCGGTGCTGACCCGGAAGGGATCTTCCCATCGATCCTCGGCCACGAAGGCGGTGCCATCGTCGAAGCGGTGGGCGAGGGGGTGACCTCGGTCGCCGTGGGTGACCACGTCATCCCGCTGTACACCCCAGAATGCGGCAAGTGCAAGTTCTGCCTCTCGGGCAAGACCAACCTGTGCCAGGCCATCCGCGCCACCCAGGGCAAGGGCCTGATGCCGGACGGCACCACGCGCTTCTCGCACAAGGGCCAGCAACTGTTCCACTACATGGGCACCTCGACGTTCTCCGAATACACCGTGCTGCCGGAAATTTCCGTGGCCAAGATCCAGAAAGAAGCACCACTGGAAAAGGTCTGCCTGCTGGGCTGCGGCGTCACCACCGGTATCGGCGCGGTACTCAACACTGCCAAGGTCAAGCCGGGTGATACCGTGGCCATCTTCGGCCTCGGTGGCATCGGCCTGTCGGCCGTGATCGGTGCGGTCAAGGCCAAGGCCTCGCGTATCATCGCCATCGACATCAACCCGGCCAAGTTCGAAATCGCCCGCCAACTGGGTGCCACTGATTGCATCAACCCGAAAGACTACGATCGCCCGATCCAGGAAGTGATCGTCGACCTCACCGATGGTGGCGTGGACTTCTCCTTCGAGTGCATCGGCAACGTTCAGCTGATGCGCGCCGCCCTGGAATGCTGCCACAAGGGATGGGGTGAGTCGGTGATCATCGGTGTGGCCGGTGCCGGCCAGGAAATTTCCACGCGTCCGTTCCAGCTGGTTACCGGTCGGGTCTGGCGTGGTTCGGCGTTCGGCGGGGTGCGTGGCCGCAGCGAACTGCCGAGCTACGTGGAAATGTCCGAGAAAGGCGAGATCCCGCTGGACACCTTCATCACCCACACGATGGGGCTGGAAGACATCAACAAGGCCTTCGACCTGATGCATGAAGGCAAGAGCATCCGTAGCGTGATCCACTTCTGAGGTCTGCCATGAGCCTGGATAACATCTCCTGCCAGAAGAGCTTCGGCGGCTGGCACAAGCGTTACCGGCATCATTCCAAGGTGCTGGGTTGCGATATGGTGTTCGCCGTGTACCTGCCACCGCAGGCCGAGCAGGGCGAAAAGCTGCCGGTGCTTTACTGGCTCAGCGGCCTCACCTGCACCGACGAGAACTTCATGCAGAAGGCCGGCGCCCAGCGTCTGGCCGCCGAGCTGGGGCTGATCATCGTTGCCCCCGATACCAGCCCGCGTGGCGAGCAGGTGCCGGGCGATCCGGACGGCGCCTGGGACTTCGGCCTGGGCGCTGGCTTCTACCTCAACGCCACCCAGCAACCCTGGGCCCAGCACTACCGCATGCACGACTATGTGGTGGAGGAGTTGCCAGCCCTGATCGAGGCCCACTTCCCGGCGTCGGGCGAGCGCAGCATCAGCGGCCACTCCATGGGTGGGCATGGCGCGCTGGTGTGCGCCTTGCGCAATCCGGGGCGCTACCGCTCGGTGTCGGCATTCTCGCCAATCAGCAATCCGATGGATTGTCCGTGGGGCGAGAAAGCCTTCAGCCGCTACCTGGGTGAAGACCGTGGGCGCTGGCGTGAGTGGGATGCCAGCGTGCTGCTGGCCGAAACCCCGGCAGGCCAATGCCCGCCGTTGCTGGTGGATCAGGGCGACCGTGACGACTTCCTCGAGAAGCAACTCAAGCCTGAAGCGCTGGAACAGGCTGCACGCAAAGGTGGCCATGCAATGACCCTGCGTATGCAGCCGGGTTATGACCATAGCTACTACTTCATTGCCAGCTTCATCGAGGAGCACCTGCGCCATCATGCGGTGGCACTGGGGCGGGTGTAACACCCTGGTCCAAAAGCCGCCAAACCCGCAGCAAAGCAGGTAGAATCACGCCCTGACTCATTCAGGGCGTTTTTTTATGCGTATTGGCCACGGCTACGATGTGCACCGTTTCTGCGACGGTGATTTCATTACCCTGGGCGGGGTGCGTATCCCCCACAAATGCGGCCTGTTGGCCCATTCTGACGGTGACGTGCTGTTGCACGCCCTGAGCGATGCCTTGCTTGGCGCTGCGGCGCTGGGCGACATCGGCAAGCACTTCCCTGACACTGACCCGCAGTTCAAGGGTGCTGACAGCCGCGCGCTGCTGCGTCATGTGGTCGGCATCGTCAAGGCCAAGGGCTGGAAGGTCGGCAACGTTGACGCCACCATCGTCGCCCAGGCACCGAAAATGGCCCCACACATCGAAACCATGCGCCAGCTGATCGCCGAAGACCTGCAGGTCGAGCTCGACCAGGTCAATGTCAAGGCCACCACCACAGAGAAGCTTGGCTTTACCGGCCGCGAGGAGGGCATTGCCGTGCATTCGGTCGCCCTGCTGCTGCCAGCATGACCGAACTGGAATTGCTGGGCCCGCGCGCATCGGGCGAACCCCTGGGCACCGCCGTCCTCAAAGCGGTTGCCGAAGACTTTCAGGTTGACGAAGTTCTGGATATACCGCTATCCGGCCAAGGCGAGCACCTGTGGCTGTGGGTCGAGAAGCGTGACCTGAACACTGAAGAAGCCGCCCGGCGCCTTGCCCGCGCCGCTGGCGTGCCGGTGCGCAGCATCAGCTACGCCGGCCTGAAGGACCGCCAGGCGCTGACCCGCCAGTGGTTCAGCCTGCACCTGCCGGGCAAGGCCGACCCGGATCTGTCGCGTGCCGAGGATGCCAGCCTGCGTGTGCTCAAACAGGTGCGTCACCAGCGCAAACTGCAGCGCGGCGCGCATTCGGCCAACGGGTTCACCTTGCGCCTGACCGCCCTGGCTGCCGATCACCAGGCGGTGGATGCGCGCCTGGAGCAGCTCAGGCAGCAAGGTGTGCCCAACTATTTCGGCACCCAGCGCTTCGGGCACGGGGGTGGCAACGTCCATGACGCCCTCGATTGGGCCGCACGCAAGGCTTTGCCTGAACAGCGCAACGTGCGTTCGCGGCTGCTTTCGGCCGGGCGCAGCTACCTGTTCAATCAGTTGCTGGCTGCGCGTGTCGCTGACGGTAGCTGGGCCCGAGCCCAGGTCGGGGACCTGCTGGCGTTCACCGACAGCCGCAGTTTCTTCCCGGCGGGTGAGGCGGAATGTGCCGACCCGCGCCTGGCGATTCTCGACCTGCATCCAACCGGCCCGATGTGGGGGGAGGGCGCTTCACCTGCTGGCGCTACGCCTGCCCAGCTGGAAAACGCTATCGGCGCACGTCAGCCGGCACTTTGCCAGTGGCTGGCCCAGGCGGGCATGGATCACGAACGGCGAATTCTGCGGCTCCCTATTGGCGGCCTGACGTGGCATTATCCCGAGCCTGATATCCTGCAACTGGAATTCGTCCTGCCGGCCGGATGCTTCGCCACCGTGGTGGTGCGTGAAGTCGTGGATCTGGTGTCGGCAGGGCAGACGGACAGCCCATGCGTATTCTGATTTCGAATGACGACGGTGTTACCGCACCTGGCATCGCCGCGCTGCACGCTGCGCTGGTGGATTATGCCGAGTGCGCGGTGATCGCCCCGGATCAAGACAAGAGCGGCGCCAGCAGTTCGCTGACGCTGGACCGGCCACTGCATCCGCAGACCCTGGCCAATGGCTTCATCAGCCTCAACGGCACGCCGACCGACTGCGTGCACCTGGGGCTCAATGGGCTGTTGCCACAGACGCCGGACATGGTCGTGTCGGGGATCAACCTCGGTGCCAACCTGGGCGATGACGTGCTGTATTCGGGAACGGTCGCTGCGGCGCTGGAAGGCCGCTTCCTCGGCGGTACCTCGCTGGCGTTCTCGCTGTTGTCGCGCCAGCCGGACAACCTGCCGACTGCGGCCTATATCGCCCGTCGTCTGGTCGAGGCACAGTCGCGCCTGGTGTTGCCGCCACGCACTGTACTCAACGTCAATATTCCCAACTTGCCACTGGAGCACATCCGTGGCATCCAGCTCACCCGTCTCGGTCACCGCGCGCGGGCGGCGGCGCCCACCAAGGTGGTCAACCCGCGTGGCAAGGAAGGCTACTGGATTGCCGTGGCCGGTGATGCCGAGGACGGCGGCCCGGGCACCGACTTCCACGCGGTGATGCAAGGCTACGTATCAATTACCCCATTACAGCTCGACCGCACCTTCAATGATGCCTTCGAGCAGCTCGATGGATGGCTGGAGGGCCTGCTCTGATGCGCGAGGACGATATGCTGCGGCGTGGCATCGGCATGACCTCTCAGCGTACCCGGGAGCGGCTGATACAGCGCTTGTGCGAAGAGGGGGTTTCGAACACCAAGGTGCTCGACGTGATCCGGCGTACGCCGCGCCACCTGTTCGTCGACGAGGCGCTGGCGCATCGAGCATACGAAGACACCGCGCTGCCGATCGGCCACAACCAGACCATCTCCCAGCCGTTCATGGTTGCTCACATGAGTGAGCTGTTGCTCGAGGCCGGGCCGCTGGACAAGGTGCTGGAGATTGGCACCGGTTCGGGCTACCAGACGGCGATCCTGGCTCAGCTGGTCGAGCGGGTGTTTTCGGTAGAGCGCATCAAGGTGCTGCAGGACCGGGCCAAAGAGCGTTTGGTGGAGCTTAACCTGCGCAACGTGGTATTCCGCTGGGGTGACGGTTGTGAGGGGTGGCCGGCGCTTGCGCCGTACAACGGCATCATCGTCACCGCCGTGGCGCCGGAAGTACCACAGGCACTACTCGACCAACTGGCACCCGGGGGACGTATGGTCATCCCGGTAGGGCCGGCCGGCGAAGCGCAGCAACTGATGCTGATCGTGCGCGAGGAGCATGGATTCTCCCGTCGCGTACTGGGGGCTGTGCGCTTCGTGCCGCTGCTCAATGGGCCTCTGGCCTGAGGCCTGTTGATCTGAGCTGTGCAGGCATGAGGCGCGGTGTATTTTTGTGCCGGTGGCGAATTCTTGTCGCTTCGCCCTGTCTATCAGGCGGTGCGAAGCGCTAACGCACAGCGTGCACCGGGGTTTTATGCCCGTCTTTTGAACCCGTCTGCCATTACCGGCTGGCTTGGTTATAATTGCAACAATATTGCATTTCTTGTCTTCATATCGATTTTCGGCACCATGAGGGGAGCGCGGGTGGGTCACACAGTCATTCGGCAGCGCAAGGACGGGTCGGGTTTCAAGCTTCTGGTGATTGCATTGGCCATGGGCACGCTTCTGGTGGGTTGCTCAAGCACCAGCAGCAACAGCGCGCGGGTGGTCGACCGCAACAACACCGTGCCCAAGCGCCCGGCGGTGACTTCTGGGCAATACATCGTCAAGCCAGGCGACACCCTGTTCTCCATTGCCTTCCGTTATGGCTGGGACTACAAGGAGCTGGCTGCACGCAACGGCATTCAGGCGCCTTATACCATCCGCCCGGGCCAAGCGATTCGTTTCAGCAGCGGTTCCAGCAGCCGCACCACGGTGGTGTCCAGCCCGTCCTCGTCAAGCCGCACCACGGTCACGCGGCGGCCTGTGGGCAGCACTGCCACGGCGCCTGCCAGCACCAGCAAACCGGCCACGTCGGCGCCTTCCGCCCCTGCCCCTGTGGTCGCTACCGTACCAGCCGCAGAGCGCGCGGTAGGTGGTTGGACCTGGCCTGCCAATGGCGTGCTGATTGGAAAATTTGCTTCAAACGGTAGTTTGAATAAAGGCATTGATATCGCCGGTGATTTGGGACAGCCTGTTTTTGCTGCGTCTGATGGTGCGGTGGTTTATGCCGGGAGTGGTTTGAGGGGCTACGGCGAGCTGATCATCATCAAGCACAGCGACACCTACGTCAGTGCCTACGGTCATAACCGCAGGCTGTTGGTTCGGGAGGGGCAGCAGGTCAAGGCAGGGCAGTCGATTGCTGAAATGGGGTCTACGGGCACAGATCGGGTGAAGCTGCATTTCGAGATTCGCCGCCAGGGCAAACCCGTCGATCCACTCCAGTTCCTGCCACGTCGTTGACCGTTGTACCCGGCCTGTTCCTGTGATGTAGAGGGGACAGGCTCAAGCGCTGCCAGGGAGAAAGGTGCCGCTCGAGTCTGAGTTCGAACTCAGCAAAGGATTATAACAATGGCTCTCAGTAAAGAAGTGCCGGAGTTTGACATCGACGATGACGTCCTCCTGATGGAGACGGGTATCGTTTTGGAAACGGATGTGGTGTCAGACGAACCTGCTGTATCTTCGGTTCGGACGAGGGCCAAATCGGGCTCTTCGCTCAAGCAACACAAGTACATCGATTACAGCAGGGCGCTCGATGCCACCCAGCTGTATCTCAACGAGATTGGTTTCTCGCCGCTGCTTTCGCCGGAAGAAGAAGTGCATTTTGCGCGCTTGTCGCAAAAGGGTGACCCTGCCGGCCGCAAGCGCATGATCGAAAGCAACCTGCGCCTGGTTGTCAAAATTGCCCGTCGTTACGTGAACCGTGGCCTGTCGCTGCTCGACCTGATCGAAGAGGGCAACCTGGGGCTGATCCGTGCGGTCGAAAAGTTCGACCCGGAGCGTGGTTTCCGTTTTTCGACCTACGCGACCTGGTGGATTCGCCAGACCATCGAACGGGCGATCATGAACCAGACTCGCACCATTCGCCTGCCGATCCACGTGGTCAAGGAACTGAACGTCTACCTGCGCGCCGCGCGCGAGCTGACGCAGAAACTCGACCACGAGCCCTCGCCGGAAGAAATCGCCACCTTGCTGGAAAAGCCGGTCGCCGAGGTCAAGCGTATGCTCGGCCTGAACGAACGGGTGTCTTCGGTAGACGTGTCGCTTGGCCCGGATTCGGACAAGACGCTGCTCGATACCCTGACCGACGACCGCCCGACGGACCCGTGCGAACTGCTGCAGGATGACGACCTGTCGCAGAGCATAGACCAGTGGCTGGGTGAGTTGACCGACAAGCAGCGCGAGGTGGTGGTGCGTCGCTTCGGCCTGCGAGGGCATGAAAGCAGTACCCTCGAAGATGTTGGCCTGGAGATTGGCCTGACCCGGGAACGGGTGCGGCAGATTCAGGTAGAAGGGCTGAAGCGTTTGCGTGAGATCCTTGAAAAGAATGGTCTGTCCAGCGAGTCATTGTTCCAGTAGCTAGCGCTGTAACAAAAACGCCCCGATGATCTCGGGGCGTTTTTGTTTGTGGCGAAAAGCGAGGTTCCCTTTCAGATTGCCGGGGCGCATGGCGCCCAGACGCT
The DNA here is from genome assembly GCF_046230975.1 of Pseudomonas sp. KCJK9058. Lineage (NCBI taxonomy): Bacteria > Pseudomonadati > Pseudomonadota > Gammaproteobacteria > Pseudomonadales > Pseudomonadaceae > Pseudomonas > Pseudomonas sp. KCJK9058. The sequence continues at coordinate 121,842 of NZ_JBJJLR010000007.1, read as the reverse complement.
ACCTGGCAAGACACCTATCAAATGTGTACCGCGCTACCCCAGTAACATCGCGTGTAAGCCTTTACTTACTCGTTGTGTAAGCTTTCCATGCAACCTTCAGTAAATCAAAGTCGTTTCCAAAGGCTGAATTTTTACAACCCATTGAAAAGCATGGTTTATTCACCGGTGAGTAAATGTGTCCGCGGAAATACCTTGCAAGCTCCATCGCTTGCTCGCCTGGCTGAACCCGCTAGTATTCGAACTGTGCACAGGGACATGCACAGGCTTTCAGGATGAAGGCCAGGGACATCGCAAGAAGCGATTTCATCAGGATGATGTTTGGGACAAGCAGGGACTACGGAAAAAAATGTGGGCGGGTCAAACCGCCCCTTTTTTTTGCCCGTAGGAAAACAAAAAAGGCCCCGAAGGGCCTTTTTCGCGTCTGGGCGCTATCAGCGCTCCAGGTCGGCAATCTTGCCAGGCTTGCCATCCCATTCTTCAGCGTCCGGCAGGGCGTCCTTACGCTCGGTGATATTCGGCCAGATTTCCGCCAGCTCGGCGTTCAGCTCGATGAAGTTTTCCATGCCAGAAGGCACTTCGTCTTCCGAGAAGATGGCTTGCGCTGGGCACTCCGGCTCGCACAAGGCGCAGTCGATGCACTCGTCCGGGTGGATGACCAGGAAGTTCGGGCCTTCGTAGAAGCAGTCCACCGGACAGACTTCCACGCAGTCGGTGTATTTGCATTTGATGCAGTTGTCGGTGACGACGAAGGTCATTTCTAATTCTCTCCTCAGGCGACGGCGGCGGCCCTTCCTCTCAGGGCCGCGCGGTTTACGGGTATGTGGCTGCAGGCCAGGCTAATAACCTGCAGCACCAGCAAACCGCGGCGGATTCTACCAGCTTGTAATGGGCGCCGTTATAACAGGTTCTTTAGTTGATATAGCATTTCGATAGCTTGACGCGGGGTCATGTCGTCCAGCTGCAGCTTGCCCAGCTTCTCGATGGCTGGATGAGGGAGGCTGGCAAACAAGTCGCTCTGGTGTGGCACTTGTGGCGCGTCCTTGGCCTTGTGGGCCGCAGGCTGCTCATGGGGCAGGCTGGTGGTTTCCAGCCGGCCAAGGTGTTCGCGAGCACGCTGGATCACTGCCGTCGGTACGCCGGCCAGCTGTGCAACGGCCAGGCCGTAGCTTTGGCTGGCAGGGCCGGGTAGCACGTGGTGCAGGAACACGATGCGTTCATTGTGCTCGGTGGCGTTCAGGTGCACGTTGGCCACCAGCGGCTCGCTCTCCGGCAGCACGGTCAGTTCGAAGTAGTGGGTGGCGAACAGTGTGTAGGCACGCAGCTGGGCCAGGCGCTCGGCGGCGGCCCAGGCCAGCGACAGGCCATCGAAGGTGCTGGTACCGCGGCCCACTTCGTCCATCAGCACCAGGCTGCGGTCGGTGGCGTTGTGCAGGATGTTGGCGGTCTCGCTCATCTCCACCATGAAGGTCGAGCGCCCGCCGGCCAGGTCGTCACTGGAGCCGATGCGGGTGAAGATGCGGTCGACCAGCGACAGCTCGCAGCTGGCTGCCGGCACGAAGCTACCGATGTGGGCCAGGAGCACGATAAGCGCAGTCTGGCGCATGTAGGTCGATTTACCGCCCATGTTAGGGCCGGTGATGATCAGCATGCGCGTACTGTTGTCCAGGCCCAGGTCGTTGGCCACGAACGGCGTGGTCAGTACCTGTTCCACCACCGGGTGGCGGCCCTGCTCGATGCGCAGGCAAGGCTCGTCGACAAAGCGTGGGCAGCTCAGGTCGAGGTTCAGTGCGCGCTCGGCCAAGTTGCTGAGCACATCCAGCTCGGCCAGGGCGGCGGCGCTGTCCTGCAGCGGTGCCAGGTGGCTGATCAGGGTTTCCAGCAGCGCGTCGTAGAGCATCTTCTCGCGGGCCAGGGCGCGGCTCTTGGCCGACAATGCCTTGTCCTCGAACGCCTTGAGCTCCGGGGTGATGAAGCGCTCGGCGCCTTTGAGGGTCTGGCGGCGGATGTAGTCGCCCGGGGCCTGCTCGGCCTGCTTGGTCGGCAGTTCGATGAAGTAGCCGTGCACGCGGTTGTAGCCGACCTTGAGGTTGGCAAGGCCGGTGCGGGCCTTTTCCCGGGTTTCCAGGTCGATCAGGAACTGACCGGCGTTCTCGCTGATTGCCAGCAGCTCGTCCAGTTCGTTGTCATAGCCGGCTTTCAGTACACCGCCGTCGCGGATCACCGCCGGCGGGTTATCGATGATCGCCCGCTCCAACAGGCTGGCCAGTTCCGGATAGGTACCGGTAATGGCCGCCAGACGCGCCAGGTGCGGCGCTTCGAGTTCGGTCATGGCGTTCTGCAGCTCTGGCAACGCGCCCAGCGCATCGCGCAGGCGTGCCAGGTCGCGCGGGCGGGCATTGCGCAGGCCAATACGGGCGAGGATCCGCTCGATATCGCCAATCTCCTTCAGCTGCGGCTGCAGCTTCTCGAAGCGGTAGCTGTCGAGCAGGCAGCGGATCGAGTCCTGGCGTGCTTGCAGCACCTTGAGGTCGCGCAGTGGGCGGTTCAGCCAGCGGCTCAGCAGGCGGCTGGCCATGGCGGTCTGGCAGCGGTCGATCACCGATTGCAGGGTGTTGTCGCGCCCGCCGGCCAGGTTGATGTCCAGCTCCAGGTTGCGGCGGCTGGCCCCATCGAGGATGACCGTATCGTCCAGGCGCTCGTGGCGCAGGCTGCGCAGGTGCGGCAGCGCGGTGCGCTGGGTTTCCTTGGCGTAGGTCAGCAGGCAGCCGGCGGCACCGATGGCCAGGGTCAGCTTGTCACAGCCGAAGCCCTTGAGGTCCTTGGTCGCGAACTGTTGGCACAGGGCCTTGCGTGCCGAGTCGCGGTCGAAGTCCCAGGGGGCGCGGCGGCGGGCGCCTGGGCGTTTTTCCGCAGGCAGGTCCCGTGGCCAGTCGTCGGGGATCAACAGCTCGACCGGGTTCAGGCGCTCGAGTTCGGCCAGCAGGTTTTCCCAGCCCTTGATTTCTTGCACGCTGAAATTGCCGCTGGTGATGTCCAGTACCGCCAGGCCGAACAGGCGCTCGTCACCGAGCAGTGCGGCAATCAGGTTGTCGCGGCGCTCGTCGAGCAGTGCCTCGTCGCTGACCGTGCCGGGGGTGATGATGCGCACCACCTGGCGCTCCACCGGGCCCTTGCTGGTGGCGGGGTCGCCGATCTGCTCACAGATCACCACCGACTCGCCGAGCTTGACCAGCTTGGCCAGGTAGCCCTCCAGCGAATGGAACGGAATCCCGCACATGGGGATGGACTGGCCGGCCGACTGACCGCGGGCGGTCAGGGTGATATCCAGCAGTTTCGCGGCCTTTTTCGCATCTTCGTAGAAGATCTCGTAGAAGTCGCCCATGCGGTAGAACATCAGCTGGTCCGGGTGCTGGTTTTTCAGCTTCCAGTACTGCTGCATCATCGGTGTGTGTGCGGAAAGATCTGACATTCAGGGCCTTACAGGGGGGATCTGGTTGGCGATGGTAAACCCGTAATGGTACAGGCTTTTTCGTTGCGATGCAGGCACGTGCTTTGGGGCATGTGCGCAGTCTGGCGGGCAGTGGTGGAGCTGCACCGCGTAACCCTCTAGAATGTGCGCCCCTCGACGAATGCCCCTAGCCCTGATCTGCAAGATGAATGTGTCCAGCCCTGTCCCTTATGTAACGCAACAGCTGATCTACCTCCTTTATGGCAAGTGCCGGATCTATCAGCTGGAGGCAAAACTTAGCATCCTTACCGCCCTGGCTCGTTGCAAGCCGGCTGAGTTGCCGGTGATCCGCGTGCTTACCGACCAGCCACAGGCCTTTGCCGGCTGGCCGGTGGAAGTGATCACACTGGACGAGCAGACCTTGCAGGCCTGGGCCGGCGACGGCGGCTACACCCATCGGCGCAAGGCCTGCGCCATTGCCCAGGCCGGGCAGTGGGCGGACAAGACCGTGTTCATCGATACCGATACGGTATTTCTGCAGTCGCCGCAAAAGCTGTTCAGCCAGGTCGATACCGGGCAATTCTTGGTCGACGAGGTGGAAATGAGCTGGGCCGAGGCCTCGCGCAGCAGCTATTACCGCAGCTTCGTCGAGGGGCTTGCGGAGTCAGGCGAAGCACCGGCCGATGACTTGCGGCTGTGTAACAGCGGTGTCATGGGCTTTACTCGCGACGACGTTGGCATCGCCGAGCGCGCCATCGTCCGGATTGACGACTGGACGCCGTATGCCCGTGACTTGCATACGATCGAGCAGATCGCCTTTTCCTTCGAATTGCATGGCGCGCCGATCAACGAGGCGCGCGGCGTGATCAGCCATTACTTTGCGATGAAGCAGTACGTGCATGCCATTCTAGAAATCTTCTTTGCCCGGCATGGCGAGCATTTTCATTCGAAGATGCCAGGTCTGGCCCTGAAGGTGCCGGCACATCGCCCGGTGCCCTCGTGGTTGGCTCGGCTCTCGGTGAAATGGAGCCTCAAGCATGTACCCCGGGAACTGCGTGGCATCGGCCGCAAGTTGCTCTACGGCAGTGTGATGAGTGGTGATGACTACCAGCGCGCGTGCAAGGTGGTCTGGTGGCGTTCGGCAATCGAGGACATGCGCACGCTGGGCGGCTTTGACTGGAGCCGGGAGTGGCCTGACGGGCTGCCGCGGCTGGGGCAGCGTGACGAACTGGCGTTCAGCGAAATCGCCCGGGCCAGCCTGAAAGTTTCCTGAGCCAGAGCCCGAAGTAGGGTGGTAGGGTAGAGAGCCGCCCTCAAGGAGCACCCTGCATGGACCCGATCACCACGCTCGCCACCCGCCTGGGTGAGCACCTGCGCCGATTCAATGCGCAGGTAACTACCGCGGAATCATGCACCGGTGGTGGCATTGCCGAAGCCATCACCCGCATACCTGGCAGCTCGGCCTGGTTCGAAGCCGGTTACGTCACCTATTCCAATGCCCAGAAAACCCGCCAGTTGGGGGTGCCTGAAGCGTTGTTCGGTCAGGTGGGGGCAGTCAGCCAGGAAGTGGTTGAAGCCATGGTCCGTGGGGCTCAGGCTGCCAGTGGCGCACGGTTTGCCGTGGCGGTGAGTGGTGTGGCCGGGCCGGACGGCGGCTCGCCAGCCAAACCAGTGGGCACTGTGTGGCTGGCCTGGGGTGACGGTAGCCGGGTGTTCAGCGAGCGTCGGCAGTTCGACGGTGACCGCGAGGCGGTGCGCCGACAGACGGTGATCGCCGCGTTAGACGGCTTGTTACAGCTTGGTGCCGAGTAAATCGACGACAGGGGTTTGCGCGGGCGTCTGCCTGTGGAATAATACTGGCTACTTATACAGGTATTCCGGCCGTCAGGGCCAAGTCGAACACGTGAGGATTTCAATGGACGACAACAAGAAGCGCGCCTTGGCTGCGGCCCTGGGTCAGATCGAACGCCAATTCGGTAAAGGCGCGGTCATGCGCATGGGTGACCATGAGCGTCAAGGCATTCCGGCTATCTCCACCGGCTCGCTGGGCCTGGATATCGCCCTGGGCATCGGCGGTCTGCCAAAAGGCCGTATCGTCGAGATCTACGGCCCGGAATCGTCGGGTAAGACCACGCTGACCCTGTCTGTCATCGCTGAAGCGCAGAAGAACGGTGCTACCTGCGCCTTCGTCGACGCTGAACATGCCCTTGACCCTGAGTACGCCGGCAAGCTGGGCGTCAACGTCGATGACCTGCTGGTTTCGCAGCCGGACACCGGTGAGCAGGCCCTTGAAATCACCGACATGCTGGTGCGTTCCAATGCGGTCGACGTGATCATTGTCGACTCCGTTGCCGCGCTGGTACCGAAGGCCGAGATCGAAGGCGAGATGGGTGACATGCATGTGGGCCTGCAGGCCCGCCTGATGTCCCAGGCGCTGCGCAAGATCACCGGTAACATCAAGAACGCGAACTGCCTGGTCATCTTCATCAACCAGATCCGTATGAAGATCGGTGTGATGTTCGGCAGCCCGGAAACCACTACCGGTGGTAACGCCCTGAAGTTCTACGCTTCGGTCCGTCTGGACATCCGCCGTACCGGCGCGGTCAAGGAAGGCGACGAGGTGGTCGGCAGCGAAACCCGCGTCAAGATCGTCAAGAACAAGGTCTCGCCTCCGTTCCGTCAGGCTGAGTTCCAGATTCTTTACGGGAAAGGTATCTACCGTAACGGCGAGATCATTGATCTGGGGGTATCTCAGGGCTTGGTCGAGAAGTCCGGTGCCTGGTACGCCTACCAGGGCAACAAGATCGGTCAAGGCAAAGCCAACGCTGCCAAGTACCTTGCTGAGAACCCGGCTATTGGTGCCGAGATCGAGAAGCAGATTCGTGAGAAGTTGCTGAAAGCGGGTGCTGCTGCTGAAGCCGGCAAAGCTGCTGCTGCCGAAGCTGATGCCGATGACATGGCCGACGCTGACGCCGGTTATTGATTGCGCAGTAGATAGCCGAATATGTCTGCCGTACTCGACACCCCCGTCGCCATCCGGCGGACAGCCATGGACCTGCTCGCACGACGTGAGCACGGTCGAGTCGAGCTGACGCGCAAGTTGCGTCAGCGCGGCGCTTCGGACGAGTTGATCGAGCCTGAACTCGATCGGCTCGCCGAAGAAGGGCTGCTTAGTGAAGCCCGCTACCTCGAGAGTTTCATTCGTTATCGTTCCGGCTCTGGCTATGGCCCAGCGCGTATTCGCGAAGAGCTGTGTCAGCGTGGTTTGGCGCGTGCAGATATCGACCTGGCCCTGCGTGAAAGCGAGGTGAATTGGGGCGAGCGTATGCGAGACGTGTGGCAGCGCAAGTTTGCCGGGCAGCGCCCGCAAGATCCGCGCAGCCGCGCCCAGCAGACCCGGTTCCTGGCTTACCGTGGGTTCCCCATGGACATGATCGGCCGTCTGCTCAGCGGGCGTGATCTCGACGATTATTGACGCTCGAAACCACAGTGGCACGTGCCCTTAGCGGATAATCTGTTTTGCCAAATGCCCCAGGCTGTCTCCATTCCATTGTAGGCGCGGGTTCACCCGCGAATACGTTGGCGGCTGCGACGGCGAATGGCCAGGGATATTGGGCAGCAGGCCAGGCCCTTTCGCGGGTAAACCCGCTCCTACGACGGTCTGCGCCCAACAACCGATCAGGTGCAGGAGCAAACAGCCTAAGGTTGCTCCTGCAGGTATCACGCGAGCTGTTACAGAAAAGCATCAACTCACTTTCAGCGCCTGCCTGGCCCTCTGCGTGGTATGCATGGGTTGCGGCTTGGCCCAGTTCTCCGGCAGGTTGATGAAATCCACCAGCTCACGCAAGCGGCCCTGATCTCGGCCGTTGAAGGCGAATGAAAGGCGGGTCAGATGGCTGTAATTGCCAACTTCGTGCTCGGCACTGCTATCCGCTTGCTGGTGATATTTGCCACTCAGGCGCAAATCGGCAAACCCTTCCTGAATGTCATACAACGCCGCCTCGCTGAGCGCACGGTGCATGCGGATCACGAACTGGCTCTTCAGCCAGCGGCTGGAGTGGTAGTTGCTGTAGAACTGGTTGATTTCCTCAACCGCCTCGTCAGCGCTGTGTACCAGGCGCACCAGCTTCAGGTCGCTGGGCAGGATGTAGCGGTTTTCTTCCAACTGGCGGCTGATGAAGTCCAGGCAGTCACGCCAGAAGCTGCCGCCGGGTGAGTCCAGCAGCACCACCGGTACCAGTGGGCTCTTGCCAGTCTGGATCAGGGTCAGTACCTCCAGGGCTTCATCCAGTGTGCCGAAGCCGCCAGGGCATAGCACCAGGCCGTCGGCCTCCTTGACGAAGAACAGCTTGCGGATGAAGAAAAAGTGGAACGGCAGTAGTTTGTCGGTACCGTTCACCGTCGGGTTGGCATGTTGTTCGAAGGGTAAGGTGATGTTGAAACCCAGGCTGTGCTCGCTGCCGGCGCCTTCGTGGGCGGCCGCCATGATGCCGCCGCCGGCGCCGGTGATAACCATCAGGTCGGAGCGCGCCAGAGTGGCACCTAGCTCGCGGGCCAGCGCGTACATCGGATGCTCGAGCGGGGTGCGTGCCGAGCCGAACACAGTCACTTTGCGTCGGCCTTTGTAACGCTGCAGGGTGCGGAACGACTGGTCCAGTTCGCGCAGGGCCTGCAAGGTGATCTTGGCGCTCCAGCGGTCGCTGTCGTCATGGGCCATGCGCAGGATGGTCAGCATCATGTCGCGGTAGAGCGGCAGGTTAGGGCTGTTGGGGGCAACCAGTTGCAGTTGTGCTTCGATATTGCTCAGGTCGATATTGTTGTCGCGGAAATGGCTGAACAGCAGTTCATTCGAATGGTAAGGCATGCGACGTCTCCTTCTGCACCAATACCTCTGACCTCAATCTAGACCCTTGCGCCCGATCGTGCCGAGGTGTTCGGCGCAGCCGCCTGTCGGCCTGCGGCCATCGGCAGCACGGGTTTGGTTAACTGGTAGAGTGAAACGTGTCGATGCAGGAGGTGGCGGTATGCATCGCTTGGTCATCGAAGTGGACTGGCAGCTCTACCAGCAGCTGGAGAACGCGGCCCAGGTGCATCACCTGAGCCTTGAAGCCGAGTGCCGCCGCAGGCTGTCGGGGCTGGAGTGTCGGTCGCGATACTTGCAGGCGCTGTTGGCGGAGATGCGCGCCGATGCCGTTGAAGGGCGCTGGCGCGCTCATGAGGACGAGAAAGCGTAGCGTTGACGCTGTGCTTACTTCTTCTTGTTGCCGGCCAGGCAGCTGGCGTTGTCGAAGGCCTGGTCCATGACTGGCTGGTTTGTCTTGTAGACCGTGAAGCGGTAGACCATGACGGCGCCCTTGGACATCAGGTTGCGGAAGCCGTTGTTGCGGCACACGCTGTCGCCGAGCTGGCTACGCACCTGCTCAGGGTTGGCCTGCATGCGCGCTGCGTGGCTCTGGCGTACGCTCAGGTGGTTGACCAGCGCCTTGCCTTCAACGGTGTAACCCTGATCGAGGATGTCCTCGTTGATTGCGCGTGGCGTGCCGACGCTGCTCTCTTTGGCGACCTTCTGCAGCAGGGTGTTCAGGTCGTAATCCTGCTTGGATGCCGCCTGGGCTGCCAGAGGCAGGGCGAGCAGCAGGCTCAGGGCGGGGGCGATAAGGCGCAGCATGAATCTCTCCTGGTTCGATGACTGGCGCTTTGACATGCGCGGGTCAACGGCGTTCCGTAAAATTGCGCGTGGCGAGGACCGGCACGGTAGGAGTCCGATTATAAGGAGCGCTTTGCTGGCTGCACAGCAATTGCCACCTGTTCTGGTAGACTGGCCGCCTTGTTTTCTCCGAGTCATCCTTGTGCCCATTTTCAATCTGTCCAGAGGCCTGCCGGCATGAGCCATGCGGTAGCGCGTCTGCGCGCCGAACGCCTGGCCCGCAGCAACAAGCCTTTCATCGCCCGTGGCTCGCGTGCCGAGCGTTGCCCGGATTGCCGGGTCATCGCCACCCATTGCCTGTGTGCCTGGAAGCCTAGGGTGCAGGCTGACGCAGGTGTGTGCCTGCTGATGCACGACACCGAGCCGCTGAAACCCACCAACACCGGCTGGTTGATTGCCGACCTGATTGAAGACACCTGGGCCTTCGGCTGGTTGCGCACCGCGGTTGACGAGCGCCTGCTGGCCTTGCTCGATGACCCGCGCTGGCAGCCCTATATCGTTTTTCCGGGCGAGTTCGTTGCCCAGGAGCGGGTGGTCAGCGAGGTGGTGCGCGAGCCGGGCAAGCGTCCACTGTTCATCCTGCTGGATGCCACCTGGACCGAAGCGCGCAAGATGTTCCGCAAAAGCCCGTACCTGGACCGCTTCCCGGTGTTGAGCCTGCAAGCCGAGCAGATGTCGCGCTACCGCCTGCGGCGCTCCAAGCGCGATGATCATTTCTGTACGGCAGAAGTTGCGGCCATGTGCCTGGACCTTGCTGGCGATAGCCAGGCTTCGCAGGCGCTGGATGCTTACCTTGATGTGTTCAGCCTGCATTACCTGAGCGGCAAACGGCGGCTACCGCTTGACGAGCAGGACGACACCCACCAGCGTTTGCATACCTTCCTATAGTCCAAGGGGCACAACCCCTGCTTTGGTTCATAATGACGGAGCTGGCAGCCAGGGTGGGCGAGACGGCAGGGCGATTGGCTTGATCTCCCTTGACCGTGCTCGGCATCCTTGGCGCCGATTCCCCGCCGGGCGCTTCCCTTCCACTCGAGTGCCTGGCACAGAACAGGATCCTTAGATCGATGGCCACATACGAAATCCTGATTGCCGATGACCACCCACTGTTCCGTGGCGCCTTGCGCCAGGCCGTTACCCTCGGGCTTGGCCCCGATGTGCGTCTGGTCGAAGTCGCGAGCATTGCCGAACTGGAAACCCGCCTGAGCGAAAAAGCCGACTGGGACCTGGTGCTGCTGGACTTGAACATGCCGGGTGCCTACGGTTTTTCCGGTCTGGTGCTGCTCCGCGGGCAGTACCCGCAGATCCCCGTGGTGATGGTTTCGGCACAGGAAGAGGCCGCCGTGGTGGTCAAGTCCCGCGAGTTTGGCGCCAGTGGTTTCATTCCCAAGTCCAGCACCCTGGAAGTGATCCAGGATGCGGTACGCAAGGTGCTTGATGGCGAGGTCTGGTGGCCGCCGCAGGCGTTCGAAAAGGTCGATGTTTCGGCCGAGGCCAAGGCCGCCAGCGAAGGCTTGGCCAGCCTCACGCCACAGCAGTTCCGCGTACTGACCATGGTCTGCGAAGGCTTGCTGAACAAGCAGATCGCCTATGAGCTGAGCGTGTCGGAAGCGACCATCAAGGCCCACGTGACCGCGATCTTCCGCAAGCTGGGCGTGCGTACCCGGACCCAGGCTGCATTGCTGCTGCAACAACTTGAATCGGTCGCCAGCAACTGACTGCGCATGGCTTCACGCTTTTTTGACCCGAGCCGGTCTAGTCTGCTGGCCTTTCTGCTGTGAAGTGACTCACATGACATCGCCATTCAAAGGCCAGACCGGCCTCAAACGCATCTTCAACGCCGCTGGTTACTCGCTGGACGGTCTGCGTGCCGCCTTCAAGGGCGAAGCCGCATTCCGCCAGCTGGTGCTGCTCAACGTGGTGCTGATCCCGATCGCCTTCTGGCTGCCCGTCAGCCGCGCCGAGCGGGCAATCATGATCGCCGTTTGCCTGTTGGGGCTGATCGTCGAGCTGTTCAACTCGGCGGTGGAGGCGGCCATCGATCGCATTTCGCTGGAGCGCCACCCGCTGTCGAAAAATGCCAAGGACATGGGCAGCGCCGCACAGTTGGTGGCACTGACCATGGTGGCGCTGGTGTGGGGAGTGATTCTGCTTTAAGCGATCGGCGGCAGCACGATCTCGTCACTGCGGGTAAAGCCTGCAGTGAAGCTGCGGCATAGCTCCAGAAACTCACGCATGGCCGAGGTCTGGTACTTCTGTTTGTGCCAGATGAAGTAGAACTGGCGCAGCAGGTCCAGCTCTGGTGTTTCCACAGGTACCAGGCTGCCACGGCGGAAGGCGTCGCGCAGGGCCAGACGTGAAATGCAACCGATGCCCAGGCCCGACTCCACCGCGCGCTTGATCGCTTCGGTGTGCTCCAGCTCCAGGCGAATATTAAGGTTGGCGCGGTGATGGCGCATGGCCTGGTCGAAGGTCAGGCGCGTGCCTGAGCCTTGTTCGCGCAGGATCCACGCCTCTTGCGAAAGGCTTTCGATATCGGCGCGGCCCAGTTTCGCCAGTGGGTGCTGTGGCGCACAGAACACCACCAGTTCGTCCTCGACCCACGGCTGAACTTCCAGGTCGGGGTGATTGCAGTCACCTTCGATTAGACCCAGATCAATTTCGTAGTGCGCGACCTGTTGCACGATATGCGCAGTATTTTGAACATGCAGTTTTACCTGGCTTTCCGGGTGTGTCTGCATGTAGTTGCCGATCAGCAGGGTGGCCAGGTAGTTGCCGATGGTGAGGGTGGCGCCGACCGCCAGTGAGCCGAAACCGGATTTGCCGTTGAGCAGGTCTTCGATTTCCTTGGCCTGGTCAAGCAGGGCTACTGCTTGTGGCAGCAATTGATGGCCCAGGGCATTGAGGGCCAGACGTTTGCCGGCACGGTCGAACAGCTGGCAGCTCGATTGCCGCTCCAGTTCCGTGATAGAGGTACTGGCGGCCGACTGCGACAGCGCCAACAGGCTGGCGGCCCGAGAGACGCTTTGGTGCTGGGCGACGGCGACGAAGACTTGCATTTGACGGAGTGTGAATCGCATATCGATATAACCGATAACACATATCTTGATAATCCAGTTAACAGATATTGTCGCTGCCCCTAAACTATTGCGCAACTGTGCGCTTTGCGCGCGCGTTTTTCTTCAGGAGCCCCATCGATGAGCAACATGAACCACGAACGTGTCCTCAGTGTGCACCACTGGAACGACACCCTGTTCAGCTTCAAGTGCACCCGCGACCCGGGCCTGCGCTTCGAGAACGGTCAGTTCGTGATGATCGGCCTGCAGCAGGACAACGGCCGTCCGCTCATGCGTGCCTACTCCATCGCTTCGCCAAACTGGGAAGAGCACCTCGAATTCTTCAGCATCAAGGTGCCGGATGGCCCGCTGACCTCGCAGCTGCAGCACCTGAAGGAAGGCGATGAGATCATCATCAGCAAGAAGCCTACCGGCACCCTGGTGCTCGACGACCTGAATCCTGGCAAGCACCTGTACCTGCTGAGCACCGGCACTGGCCTGGCGCCGTTCATGAGCGTCATCCAGGACCCGGAAACCTACGAGCGCTTTGAAAAAGTGATCCTGGTGCACGGCGTGCGCTACGTGAACGAAGTGGCCTACCGCGAGTTCATCACCGAGCACCTGCCGCAGAACGAGTTCTTCGGTGAGTCGGTTCGCGACAAGCTGATCTACTACCCGACCGTGACCCGCGAGCCGTTCGAAAACCAGGGCCGTCTGACCGACCTGATGCGCAGCGGCAAGCTGTTCAGTGACATCGGCCTGCCGCCGATCAACCCGCAAGACGACCGCGCGATGATCTGTGGCAGCCCGAGCATGCTCGACGAGACCAGCGAAGTGCTGGACAGCTTCGGCCTGAAGATCTCCCCGCGCATGCGCGAGCCGGGTGACTACCTGATCGAGCGTGCCTTCGTCGAGAAGTAAGGCGCAGGCGGGTACAGGAAGGCGACTCTCGGGTCGCCTTTCTTATGCCTGGGATGTGTGCATTGCCTGTTCCGGCCCTTTCGCGGGTAAACCCGCTCCTACGGGTGCAGCGCACGTCCCGGGAATTACACGAACCCCGTAGGAGCGGGCTTGCCCGCGAAAGGGCCGGTGCAATCGACCCCCGATCTATTCGACCCGCGTCTCGCCGCTGTACACCAAGATTTCCCGGCACCGCTTGCACAGGTATCGCCGCCCTTGGTGCACCAGCTTGTGCCGCTGCGCGGTAAACGGGAAGTCGCTTTGCGGGCACGGGCAGCGGTAGATGTAGCGGGTCACTGCGCGCCGTTGCACGTCATAGTTGTGGCAACGATTGGGCGGCAGTTCATACACCCCTCGCATGATCAACTGCCACTCTTCACCATGGGCCTGGATGCGGTCGCCAAACAGCTGGTGGGCAACCAGGTGTGCCACTTCATGGGCCACGGTCTGGCGCAGGAAGTCTTCCTGGTTTTCGCGGTAGAGCTGCAGGTTGAAGCGCAGCAGATTCTCGTGCAGGTGGGCGACGCCGGCTTTTTGCCCGCGCAGTTTGAAGCTGACTTCGGGGCGCGGGAAGCGGCGTTTGAAAAAGGCTTCGGCTTGCTGGTAACAGGTTTCGACGCGTTGTTTGAGCTGCTCGGGCATGGCGGGGCGGTTCTCCTGACCAGGCATTATGCCGCAAGCGCAGATGGCTTGCCGAGTCACCGGTCAGTGCACAGCCAGAGGCCGCCTTGCGGCGGCCCCTGGTTGATGCCCCAGTGTTGGTTCGGTCTGTTCTAGTTGGTGTAGACGGGCCCCACGCCCAGTCCCCAGATAATCACGGTAGCGGCCATGATTGCCACCAGTACCACCAAGCCCACTGCCAGCACCGAGCTGGAGAACAGGAAGCCTTCATCCGACGGTATGTTCATGAACGTCGGCAAGCCGACATACAGCAGGTACACCGTGTAGCAGATGGCGGCAGTGCCGATCAGCATGCCCAGCCACAGGTGCGGGTAAAGCGCCGCCAGGCCACCGATGAACAAGGGGGTAGCGGTGTAGGTGGCAAAAGCGATGCATTGCGCCATGGACGGGTTGGCATCGTAGGTGCGGGCCATCCAGTGGATGAATGCGCCCATTACCGCCACCCCGGCGAGCATGGCCAGGTAGGACATGATGCTCATCCAGATTGCGCTTTCCATGGTCAGCATCACTGCTGGCCGGTCACCGATCACCCAGCCCACCTGGGTAGTGCCGATAAACGCCGAAACGGCAGGAATCGCCGCGAGGATCAGGGTGTGCGTCAGGTACATGTGGCTGATGGTTTCTTCTTCGCCACGAATCTCCCGCCATTCCTGATCGGGATGGGTAAACAGCCCCACAACGTGATGAATCATGCCGATCACTCCTCTCAATGTTGCCAAACGCCCCCCAATATGGAGCGCAAGCGGCCCGAGGCCCTAACACCGATGCAAGCGGTAATGTGGCCTTATGTCGCAGTATAGGAAGCCGTTACCCACATAAACCGCGCTTTTTAGAGCAAATTGCGCTGTAAGCCGTGCTGTTGATTACATTGAAGTCTTTATCGGAATGCCTACAGCGGCGTCGCGTTTGTGCGTAAAATAGCCGGCTTTTGTCACACCTCGCGGATCCAAGCGCTATGGGCACCCTCTCGGTCAACCAGAACAAACTGCAAAAACGCCTGCGTCGTCTCGCTGGCGAAGCCATCACCGACTACAACATGATCGAGGATGGCGACAAGGTCATGGTCTGCCTGTCCGGCGGCAAGGACAGCTACACCATGCTCGACGTTCTGTTGCACCTGCAGAAGGTGGCACCGATCACGTTCGAGATCGTTGCGGTGAACATGGACCAGAAACAGCCGGGCTTCCCTGAGCACGTATTGCCGGCTTACCTCAAGGAACTGGGGGTCGAGTACCACATCGTCGAGAAGGATACCTACTCGGTGGTAAAGGAACTGGTACCCGAAGGCAAGACCACCTGCTCGCTGTGTTCGCGCCTGCGCCGCGGTACCCTGTACACCTTTGCCGACGAAATCGGCGCTACCAAGATGGCGCTGGGGCACCACCGCGACGACATCGTCGAAACCTTCTTCCTCAACATGTTCTTCAACGGCGCGCTCAAGGGCATGCCGCCGAAGCTGCGCGCCGACGATGGCCGCAACGTGGTGATCCGCCCGCTGGCCTACTGCAGCGAGAAGGACATCCAGGCCTACTCGGACATGAAGGCATTCCCGATCATCCCGTGCAACCTGTGCGGCTCGCAGGAAAACCTGCAGCGCCAGGTGGTCAAGGACATGCTGGTGGAGTGGGAACGCAAGCACCCGGGACGTACCGAGAGCATCTTCCGTGCCTTGCAGAACGTGGCACCGTCGCAGTTGGCCGACCGGAACCTGTTTGACTTCACCAGCCTGAAGATCGACGAAAACGCTACCCCGCGCTTCCTCGACGTGCTGAACATCTGAGCCCATGCGTGATTACCAGTGGTTGCATGAGTACTGCCTGAACCGCTTTGGTTCGGCCCAGGCGCTGGAGGCTTTCCTGCCGCAGCCGCGCACGCCGGCGCAACTGCGCAACATCAGTGACGACCGCTACCTGTCGACACTGGCCCTGCGCGTGTTCCGTGCGGGGCTCAAGCACAGCCTGGTGGATGCCAAGTGGCCGGCGTTCGAGCAGGTGTTCTTCGGCTTCGACCCGGAGAAAGTGGTGCTGATGGGCGCCGAGCATCTGGAGCGGTTGATGCAGGATGAGCGCATTATCCGCCACCTGGGCAAGCTCAAGAGCGTGCCGCGCAATGCGCAAATGGTGCTGGACATCGCCAAGGCGCATGGCAGTTTTGGTGCGTTCATCGCCGACTGGCCAGTGACCGACATTGTCGGCTTGTGGAAGTACCTGGCCAAGCACGGCAACCAGTTGGGCGGGTTGTCGGCACCACGGTTCTTGCGCATGGTCGGCAAGGACACGTTCATCCCGACCGATGACATGGCAGCGGCGTTGATTGCGCAGAAGGTGATCGACAAGCAGCCGACCAGCCAGCGCGACCTGGCTCTGGTGCAGCAGGCGTTCAACCAGTGGCATGCAGAGAGCGGGCGGCCGCTGTGCCAGTTGTCGGTGATGCTGGCGCATACCGTCAACCATTGAGCCTTGTGTTGCTCCCATTCGCGGGCACGCCCGCTCCCACAGGAATCGCACCGCACTTAAGGCCTGTGCAGTACCTGTGGGAGCGGGCGTGCTCGCGAAAAATCTAACTGCCTTCGCCTGCCATGCGCCGTTCATGCTGGAACTTCCAGCGCACGTACAGTAGCCCGGCAATGAACAGCCCCAGGCTCACCAGCACTTCAAGCCAGCCGAATACCGCCCGCGACGGGTCGAACGCTGCCAGCACGCCCTTGATGAAATAGATATTCACCACGAAGCAGGTCCAGGCATGCGCCCGGGCGCTGCCTTTCAGCATGCCGGGCAACAGCAACAGCAACGGCACCAGTTCGATCGCCAGGATCACCTCGACCCGGGCCCCATGCAGGTTGGCGAACCACAGGTTGTTCACCACCAGCAGGGCGATCAGGCCGAAGAAGCATGCCAGGCTCAATGCCCGCGTCAGGCGCAGGCGGGGTACCAGCCATTGGATCGGCGGCAATGCCTTGGGCTTTCTAGCCACGCGCCGCCTCCAGGGCCTTGGCCGTGGTCGCCAGGCGTTGGCCCAGGGCACGGCACAGGGCGATTTCGTGCGGGTCGAGTTCGCGCTTGCCATCGGCGCCTGCGTGGTGGCTGGCGCCATAAGGCGTGCCGCCGCCACGGGTCTCGAGCAGTGCCGACTCGCTGTAGGGCAGGCCCATCACCAGCATGCCGTGGTGCATCAGCGGCAGCATCATCGACAGCAGGGTGGTTTCCTGGCCGCCGTGCAGGCTGGCGGTGGAGGTGAACACGCCAGCCGGTTTGCCGACCAGCTCACCGCCTAGCCAAAGGCTGCTGGTGCCATCGAGGAAGTACTTGAGTGGCGCTGCCATGTTGCCGAACCGGGTCGGGCTGCCCAGTACCAGGCCAGCGCAGTGGCGCAGGTCGTCAAGGGTGGCGTACAGCGCGCCACTGGCCGGAATATCCGGGGCCACCGCTTCGCATTCGGTGGAAATCGCTGGCACCGTACGCAGGCGTGCCTCCATGCCGGCCAGCTCGATACCGCGGGCGATGTGCCGGGCCATTTCGCTGGTCGCGCCATGGCGGCTGTAATACAGCACCAGGATGTAGGGCGCGCTCACGGCAGGATCTCCAGCACCTTTTCCGGCGGGCGACCGACCACGGCCTTGTCACCGGCAACTAGGATCGGCCGCTCGATCAGTTTGGGGTGCTGGGCCATGGCCTCGATCAGTTGCGCGTCGGTCAGTGCCGGGTCGGCCAGGTTCAGCGTTTTGTATTCGTCCTCGCCGCTGCGCAGCAATTGACGCGGGGCGATGCCCAGCTTGCCGAGCAGGGCCTTGAGGGTGACCGCGTCGGGCGGAGTTTCCAGGTAGCGCACGATGGTCGGGGCCAAGCCGCGGGCTTCGAGCAGTTCCAGGGCGCCGCGGGATTTCGAGCAGCGCGGGTTATGATAGAGCGTGAGATCAGTCATGTCGGGTCGCATCCAGCTGGGTGTGGCGGCTATTCTAACCGCAGCGACTGACCAATTTGCTTTAAAACTCGAGAAGGATTGACCCATGGCAAGGCGTCTGGCAGCAGTACTGGCCATCACCGCGAGCCTGTTGCTCGGTGGTTGCGGTGCCGATTACGGCGTGGACCAACACGGTAATACGGTTAAGGCCGAACAGATCGAAGGGCACTGGCTGGTGCTCAACTACTGGGCTGAATGGTGCGGACCGTGCCGTACCGAAATCCCGGAACTGAATGCGGCGGCCAAGCAATGGGCGGCTGAGGGCATCAAGGTGGTGGGGGTGAACTTCGACGGTTTGCAGGGGCAGGACCTGAAGCAGGCTGCCGAAACCCTGGGTATCGGTTTCACCGTGCTCGCCCAGGACCCGGCCGAGCGCTATGACCTGCCGCGTAGCGAGGCCTTGCCGGTGACCTACATCATCGACGACAAGGGCAAGGTGCGTGAGCAGTTGATGGGCGAGCAGACCCTTGAAGGGTTGCAGGCCAAGATCAAGGCCCTGAAAGGCGCCTGATGCATTCGGGGCCGCTTTCGCGGCCCTTCGCGGGCACGCCCGCTCCCACAGGGGGGACGCGACAAACTGTGGGAGCGGGCGCGCCCGCGAAGGGCCGCAAAGCGGCCCCGGCAATCCTCAGCCTTCCTCAGGCCAGAAGCGCAGCGGCTTGCCTTCGGCCGGCCAGAAGCGCATCTGCTCCACCGGTGACACATCCCAACGCTCTACCGTTTCCAGCGCCTGCAGGAAGCGTTTTTCCTGTTCCATCAGCGCGGGTGCACACAGCTTGCGGGTCTTGCCGACCTTGCCGAAGCTCAGGTGCTCGCCATCGAGCGTGTAAGGCGCAAACCAGTGGTTGCAGCCGCCGTTGCCATAGGCACGGCCGTCGCTGGCCAGGGTCAAGGTCAGGTGGCTGTAGTCGATCAGTGGTCGTTCGCCAATCCACTCCAGCACGTAGCTGCGTTCCTGCTGCAGCCTGGAAGGTTCAGTGGCGCAGCCGAGCAGGCCGGTTGCAATCAGCACGCCGGTCAGCAGATTCTTCACTCGGCGCTCTCCTGGCAACGCGGACACAGGTGTTTTTCGCCACGGCTGGCCCAGCCCAGCGCTGCGATACGGGCGCTGGCAGCCGGTTGACGAGCTGCCTTGCCGAGCTTGGCGTCTACTGCGAACTCGAAGCCCAGCACCGCATCGCAGCGATCGCACTCGACCTGCCAGGTGAGGATTTCCAGCTCGTTGAATACCGGGCCGCTCGCCACGGCCACCCACTGGCCGCGTGGGTTGATCAGGTGGCGCACGCTTTCCACGGTCAGGCGCATGGACAAATCCTTGCTGCCCTTGAGCGTGACCAGCAGGCTATCGCCTTTTTGCATCGAACCGCCGTTGCCCGTGACCTGGTAGCGGCCCGGCACCAAAGCGCGGCACTCGATCAGGGTGTGTTGCGGGTTGAAAAGGGTGTAGCGAAAATCGTGTTCGACCATGGGTCCTCCAGAAATGCCGCGTATCCTAGCATTAACCCATCACCAGGTTCTGTGGATTGCCTGCCGCCCAGCGGTTGATGTTGTCCAGTGTGGTCGCGGCAATGGCATCCAGCGCCTCGCGGGTGAGGAAAGCCTGGTGAGCGGTGATGATCACGTTGGGGAAGGTCAGCAGCCGAGCCAGCACATCGTCTTGCAAGGGCAGGTCGGAGCGGTCCTCGAAGAACAGTTGGGCTTCTTCCTCGTAGACGTCCAGGCCCAGGTAGCCAAGCTGGCCGCTTTTCAGTGCGTCGATCAGCGCCGGGGTGTCGACCAGCGCACCACGACCGGTGTTGATCAGCATGGCGCCGGGCTGCAACTGGGCCAGGCTTTGCGCGTTGACCAGGTGGCGAGTGTGCTCGGTCAGCGGGCAGTGCAGGCTGATGATGCGGGCTTCGCGCAACAGCTCGGGCAGGGGCATGTAGCGGGCGCCAAGGGCCAGCAGCTCTGGGTTGGGGTAGGGGTCGTACGCCAGCAGCTGGCAGCCGAAACCGGCCATGATGCGAGCGAAGGCGGCCCCGATCTGGCCGGTACCGACCACCCCGACGGTTTTGCCGTGCAGGTCGAAGCCGGTCAGCCCGTGCAGGGTGAAGTCACCTTCGCGGGTGCGGTTGTAGGCCCGATGCAGGCGCCGGTTGAGTGCCAGGATGAGCGCCACGGCGTGCTCGGCAACGGCGTGTGGCGAGTAGGCCGGCACCCGCACCACGGCCAGGCCCAAGCGCTGGGCGGCGGCCAGGTCGACGTGGTTGTAGCCGGCCGAGCGCAGGGCGATCAACCGCGTGCCCGCAGTGGCCAGGCGCTGCAGCACCGGCGCGTCGAGTTCGTCATTGATGAAGGCGCAGACCACCTCAAAGCCCTCTGCCAGGGCGGCGGTGTCGAGGGTCAGGCGGGCGGGCTGGAAATGCAGCTCCAGGGTGGTGCCGCTGACAGCCTTGGTGAAGCTTTCCTGATCGTAGTGCTGGCTGCTGAACAACAGGGCGCGCATGGTGGAACTCCTTTGCAATGCATGTCTTGGTTGGGTCGCTGTCTGTCAAGGCATACCCAGCGTGGCCCAGAGCCACTCAAGCGCTCAATCTGGCCTGTGCCGACAGCCGGCTGATCGCGCTGTCCAGTTCATCCAGGGCCTGCTGCGCCTGCGGATTGTCCTGCTTCAGCAAGGTCTCGCTGCGTTGGCACGCTGCCCGTAACTGCGGTACGCCACAATAGCGTGAGGCGCCGTTCAGACGGTGTACTTGCTCGATCAGGCCATTGCGGTCGTCGGCTTCGCGGGCGGCGCGTATGGCTTCGCGGTCCGTATCCAGGGAGGCCAGCAGCATGCTCAGCATGTCAGCGGCCAGATCTGCCTTGCCAGCGGCCAGGCGCAGGCCCTCTTCGGGGTCGAGTACCTTCAGTTCGTCGCCATTGGTCAGTAGCTCGGCCTGCGCCTGCTGCGGTGTGCCCAGGCTCAGGCCGGTCCACTTCATCACCACCTGGGCCAGTTGCCGTTCGCTGATGGGTTTGGTCAGGTAGTCGTCCATGCCGCTGTGCAACAACGCGCGCTTTTCATTGGCCATGGCATGGGCAGTGAGGGCGACGATCGGCAGCGGGTTGCCGCTCTGGGTGTTTTCCCATAGGCGGATCTGTTCAGTACAGGCGCGGCCGTCCATGCCGGGCATCTGCACATCCATCAGCACCAGGTCGAACAACTCCTCCTGCACGGCCTGTACCGCCGCATAACCATTGTTGACGGCCAGTACCTCGGCACCCAAGTCTTCGAGCAGGGTTTTTACCAGCAGCAGGTTGGCGGCATTGTCGTCGACGCAGAGTATTTTCGGGCGTCGCTGGCCGTTGGCGTTGCTCCCTTCGGCCAGCGGACGGCGAGGTTGTACCAGCTCCAGCAAGAGGCGACGCAGCTTGCGGGTGCAGGTCGGCTTGGACAGCAACTGGCCATGGCCGTTGGGCAGGTACGGGTGGTACAGCGCCTGCTCGGTGGTCGGGCACAGCACCACGCATTGGCAGTGGTAACGCTCGAGCTGCTGATGATAATGGCCCAGTTGCTCGGGCGACAGGTTACCCAGGTTGGCCCCGAGCACCGCGAACTCGAAGGGCAGGCCGGCCTGGCTGGCGGCCTGCACCCCCTGCAGCAACTGGTCGTAGGAGGCGAACAGGCTCACGCTGAGGCCGCAGTCTTCCAGCTGGTGCTCCAGTGCCTGGCGCGCCAGTTCGTGGCCATCGACAATGGCGGCACGGCGGCCCAGCAATGGCTGCGGTGGCAGCGCTTCGGCATCGTCATGAGCCTTGGGCAGGTTGAGGCTGATCCAGAACTGCGAACCTTCGCCCGGGGTACTGTCGACACCGATCTCGCCGCCCATCTGTTCGATCAGGCGCTTGGAAATCACCAGCCCGAGACCGGTGCCACCGGGCTGGCGGGCCAGTGAGTTGTCAGCCTGGCTGAAGGCCTGGAACAGTGTGCGCACATCCTGTGGTGACAGGCCGATGCCGGTGTCCTGCACGCTGATGCGCAACTGCGCGCAGTCTTCGTGCTCGTCTTCCAGCATGGCGCGCACGACGATGGTGCCTTCGCGGGTGAACTTGATGGCGTTGCTGACCAGGTTGGTGAGGATCTGCTTGAGCCGCAACGGGTCGCCTACCAGCGAAGCAGGCGTGTCGCGGTAGATCAGGCTCAGCAATTCCAGCTGCTTGGCGTGGGCGGCCGGAGCGAGGATGGTCAGGGTGTCCTGGATCAGGTCCCGCAGGTTGAACGGTATGCTGTCGAGCACCAGCTTGCCGGCTTCGATCTTGGAGAAATCGAGGATCTCGTTGATGATTCCCAGCAGGTTGTCAGCAGACTTCTCGATGGTGTTCAGGTAGTCGAGCTGGCGCGGTGTCATCTCGCTTTTTTGCAGCAGGTGGGTAAAGCCGAGGATGCCATTGAGCGGGGTGCGGATTTCGTGGCTCATGTTGGCCAGGAACTCCGACTTGATGCGGCTGGCCTCAAGTGCCTCTTTGCGCGCCATGTCCAGCTCGATGTTCTGGATTTCGATGGTTTCCAGGTTCTGGCGCACGTCTTCGGTGGCCTGGTCGATGCTGTGTTGCAGTTCTTCGTGGGCGTTTTGCAGGGTTTCGGCCATGCGGTTGATGCCGTGGGCCAGTTCGTCCAGCTCATGGCTGCCCATGGTCGGCAGGCGTTCTTCGAGGTGGCCGTCCTTGAGTTGATTGACCGCGTGCTTGATGCGTTCGATGGGGTCGTTGATGGTGCGGCTCATGCGCAGCGCCAACAGGCCGCTGAGTGCCAGGCAGGCGAGGATCAGCAACAGGCTGGTAAACAGGTTGCGGTAGCCGCGCAGCAGCGTGCCGTCGTGCGACAGCTCGATCTCTACCCAGCCCAGCAGGCGCTCGGCTTCGGCCGGCACGGCGTCGGTGGCCAGGTCGCGGTGGTGGCCGAACACGGGCATCAGGTAGCGGGTGGCGTCGTTGCCACTGCGCTGCAGGAGTTGGGTGCCGGTACCGCCGCTGGGCGGCAGGTTGAGCATGCTCGGGCCGGCGTGGGCCAGGCGCGTGCGGTCCGGGGCCAGAAACGCCACTGCGCGCACATCGGCCTGCTCCAGGGTTTGTGCGGCAATTCGCTCCAGTTGCGCAGGCGCGAGCCGGGCCATGGCGGGTGCGGCCAGGGGCGCCAGTTGTTCGGCGATCATCTTGCCGCGCTGCAGCAGCTGGGTGCGCAGGTCGTTCTGTTGCAGCCAGGTGAAATAGCTACCCAGCACCAGGGCCATCAAGCCGGCCGGTAGCAGTGCCAGCAGCAGTACCCGGCTGCGGATTCCCAAGCGATCGAGCACACTCGCCTCCTCTGATGTGCCTGGATGCCGTCAAGTGGTAACGGCCAAGCCGCGAAGTTACTCCGCCTGCCGCACCATTGCATCTCTTTAGTACGTGTTATGCGCCGTTGCCGGGGCATTGGTCGCAGTGCGGTTGCCTGGCAGGTGGCGAATGCTCAATAATCACGTAATTGAGAATGCATGGCAGTTGCCAATGAATCCTGTATCTATTTACAACACCCACATCCTTGCCATCGAGGACGACCCGGTGCTTGGCGCCTATCTGCAGGAAGAGCTGCAGCGTGGCGGCTGCCAGGTCACCTGGTGCCGCAATGGCCTGGAGGGCCTGGAAACGGCTGGCCGCCAGGCTTTCGATGTTGTGCTCATGGACATCCTGCTGCCCGGGCTTGATGGGCTGGACGCCTTGGCGCAGTTGCGCAGGCACAGCGCTACACCGGTAATCATGATGTCGGCGCTGGGGGCCGAGGCGGATCGTATCAGCGGCTTTCAGCGCGGCGCCGACGATTACCTGCCCAAGCCATTCAGCATGGCCGAGTTGCAGGTGCGCATCGAGGCGATTCTGCGCCGCGTGGCCCTGGAGCGGCGGCATCAGGGCCCGCTGGAGCAAGCCGGCTGCGGCGAGCTGCAGTTCGATGAGGGGCTGTGTGACGTGCGCCTGAATAGCCGTCTGGCAGGTCTGACCCCCAGCGAATACCGCCTGCTGGACATCCTCAACCGCAACCTCGACGAAGTCCTCAGCAAGCCGTTCCTGTACCAGCACGTGTTGCAGCGCGGCTATTCACGGCATGACCGCAGCCTGGACATGCACGTCAGCCAGATCCGTCGCAAGCTCAAGGGTATCGGTTATCACGAACGGCAGATCCGCACCGTGTGGGGCAAGGGTTACGTGCTCAGTGCCAGCGAGGCGGAGTGAACCATGCTCGACCGCCATTCGCTGTTCTGGAAGCTGACCATCTTGCTGGTGGGCTTCTGCCTGCTGATGATCGGCCTCAGTTATACCTGGGGCCGACACATGGAAACCCAGAATGCCTTCCTCTCGGAGTCGGCACGGCAGACCCTGCGGGGTTATGCCGCCGAAGCTGAGCAGGCCTGGCGCAGCGGCGGGCGGGAAGGGTTGGACCAGTGGGTGGCGGCCATGCATCAGCGCGAACGGGGCTGGGTCGGCGTGCTCGACATTAACCTGCGCCCGCTCGACAGCGCCTCCCTCAACCCACAGATCATGCAGCGTCTGACACGCCTGCGCGGTGTCGATTGGCCGATGAGTCGGCGCAGTGTCGACCAGCCGTGGGTGCGCATACCGTTCCCGGGGGCGCCGGAGCAGGGCATGCTGGTGATCGAACTGCCGCAGCGCTTCAATCCGGGCCAGCACCGCTTGCTGTGGCGCATTGTCACCAACGGCATCATTCCGGGGCTGTTCACCTTGCTGTTGTGTGTGGGCCTGTACCGCATGTTGATCGTGCCGCTGAATCACCTTCGCGAGCAGGCCAATGCCTGGCGGGCCGATCAGCTGTCGGCCCGCCTGGACTCGCGCACCATCGCCCGGCATGACGAGCTGGGCGAACTGGCGCGTGCCTTTGACCAGATGGCCGAGCGGCTGCAAGGCACGGTGGCTATGCAGCAGCAGTTGCTGCGCGACCTGTCCCACGAAATGCGTACGCCGCTGAGCCGGTTGCGGGTGGCCTGCGATGGTGAAACCGACCTGCAGCGTTTGCGTGATCGCCTGATCCGTGAAGTGGACTGCATGCAGCAACTGGTCGAAGACACCCTGCAACTGGCCTGGCAGGACGCCGAGCGTGCGCCGATGAACCTTGAGCCGATCGAGGTCCACGCCTTGTGGGAGTTGCTGGCCGAAAATGCCAGCTACGAGAGCGGCTGGTCGCCTGCGCAACTGCGCTGCGAAGTACCGGCCGACTGCTGGGTGCAGGGCAACCTCAACCACCTGGCTCAGGCGCTGGAGAACATCTTGCGCAATGCCATTCGCCACTCGCCGGCCGAGGGTGTGGTGCGGTTGGGTGGGCAGCGTGAGGGCAGCTATTGGTGGCTGTGGCTTGAGGATGAGGGTGGCGGTGTCGCTGAAGAGGACCTGGAACGGATCTTCGCGCCGTTCTCGCGGTTGGACGGTTCGCGGCCCGGGGATGGTGGCTTCGGCCTGGGGCTGAGCATCGCCCGCAGTGCCATCCAGCGCCAGGGCGGCACCTTGTGGGCGCAGAATGGCAAACGCGGGTTGCGCTTGTGGATGAGGTTGCCGTTGCATGTGCCGGCCGCTTCGCGGGTAAACCCGCTCCTGCAGGCTAGCGAATCCCCGTAGGAACGGGTTTACCCGCGAAGCGGCCAGCACATGTCACACCGTTATAGCTTGTAGCTATATGCACTACAGATTGCGTGATATGGCCGCGAAGGGTTTGCCGGTATGATAGGCACCCCCGCCGTCCGGATTGCGAAATACGCCATGACCGTGCAGTACCCAACCATCGCCGATTGCGTCGGCAATACGCCACTGGTTCGCCTGCAGCGCATCGCTGGCGAAACCAGCAATACCCTCCTGCTCAAGCTCGAAGGTAACAATCCTGCCGGCTCGGTGAAAGACCGCCCGGCACTGTCGATGATCGCTCGCGCCGAACTGCGCGGCCAGATCAAGCCAGGCGATACCCTGATCGAAGCCACCTCCGGCAACACCGGCATCGCCCTGGCGATGGCGGCGGCGATCAAGGGCTACAAGATGATTCTGATCATGCCCGACAACTCCACCGCCGAGCGCAAGGCCGCCATGACGGCCTATGGCGCCGAGCTGATCCTGGTGACCAAGGAGGAGGGGATGGAAGGCGCCCGTGACCTGGCCGAGAAGCTGCAGGCCGAAGGCCGTGGCCTGGTGCTCGACCAGTTCGCCAACGGCGACAACCCGATCGCCCACTACAACAGCACCGGCCCGGAGATCTGGCAGCAGACCCAGGGCACCATTACCCATTTCGTCAGCTCCATGGGGACCACCGGTACCATCATGGGCTGCTCGCAGTACCTCAAGGAACAGAACCCCGCGGTGCAGATCATCGGCCTGCAACCGATGGAAGGCTCGGCTATTCCGGGGATTCGCCGTTGGCCCGAGGAATACCTGCCGAAAATCTTCGACGCCACCCGCGTCGACCGCGTGGTCGACATGTCGCAGCAGGAAGCCGAAGACACCACCCGTCGCCTTGCGCGTGAAGAGGGCATTTTCTGCGGCGTGTCTTCTGGTGGTGCGGTCGCGGCCATGTTGCGCCTGTCCCGCGAAGTGGAAAATGCGGTCATGGTTGCGATCATTTGCGACCGCGGCGACCGTTATCTGTCCACTGGCCTGTTTGATCCACGCTAAATGTCCAAGAAAAAAAGCAACAGCGGCCTGCGCTTCCAGCCGGCCGGCGGCAATCGCACCCCCCAGGTCCCAGTGGGCAAGAAGCAGCGCCTGGACATCGAGCGCCTGGCCGGTGACGGCCGTGGCATTGCCTTCCTCGACGGGCGTACCTGGTTCGTCAGCGGCGCCTTGGCCGGTGAGGCCGTGGAGGCGCGGGTGCTCAACGCCCGTGGCAAAGTGGTCGAGGCACGCCTGGAGCGGTTGCTGCAGGCCGCGCCCGAGCGCCGTGAGGCGCCATGTCGCTACTACGACCGCTGCGGTGGCTGCAACCTGCAGCACCTGCCGCACGACGCGCAACTGGCGCTGAAGCAGCGCACCCTCGCCGAGCAGTTGCAGCGGGTGGCCGGCGTGCAACCCGAGGCGTGGGCTGCCCCCCTGAGCGGGCCGGAATTCGGCTACCGGCGCCGCGCCCGTGTGGCCGTGCGCTGGGACGTCAAGGCGCGTCAGCTGGAGGTGGGTTTCCGCGCCGAAGCCAGCCAGGACATCATTGCCATCGACGATTGTGCAGTGCTGGTACAACCCTTGCAGTCCATTTTGCGCCACTTGCCGACGGTGCTGCGTTCGTTGAGCAAGCCGCAGGCGCTGGGCCATGTAGAGCTGTTCAGTGGCACCGCCGAGGCGGTTCTGGTGCGCCACGTCGCGCCGTTGCCGGCTGAGGACCAGGCCAGGTTGCAAGCGTTCTGCGAGCAGGCCAACGCCCAGCTGTGGCTGCAAGGCGAAGGTGAGCCGGCGCCCGTGGACCCAGCGGCGCAGTTGGGCTTTGCCCTGGCACCTTGGCAGCTGGAGCTGGCCTGGCGCCCGGGCGATTTCGTGCAGGTGAATGCCCAGGTCAATACGGCGATGATCGAGCAGGCCCTGGCCTGGCTCGCGCCACAAGCCGACGAGCGTGTGCTGGACTTGTTCTGCGGTCTGGGCAACTTTGCCCTGCCGCTGGCCCGCCAGGCGCGTGAGGTGGTGGCAGTGGAAGGTGTACAGGCCATGGTCGATCGGGCCGCGGCCAATGCCCGGAACAACAATGTGCATAACGCACGGTTTTTTCAGGCCGATTTATCGCAGCCTTTGGCAGGCACCGGATGGGCCGCCGAGGGCTTTTCTGCGGTACTCTTGGATCCACCGCGCGACGGTGCTTTCGAGGTGGTGCAAGGCATCGCCCGCCTCAAGGCCAGAAGGCTGGTCTACGTATCGTGCAACCCGGCCACGCTGGCGAGAGACGCCCAAGTGCTGGTCGGCCAGGGGTACCGGTTAAAAAGGGCCGGGATTCTCGACATGTTTCCTCAGACGGCGCATGTCGAGGCCATGGCGTTATTCGAAGCGGGCTAGCTGACTGGCCCCTTGGTGCGGTTGCCACGGAATGGCGGCCGCACGGTGATCGCCAGCACACCCGTATGGTGTGCTGCATGGAAAGGTAAAACAAAGATGGTACAGGTGAGAGTGCACCAGCCGGTCAACACCGACGGCAGTATCAATCTCGAAGCATGGTTGGACCATGTGGTAAGCGTCGATTCGGCACTGGATCGCGCAGCGCTGAAAGAAGCCTGCGAGTTTGCTCTTGAGGTAGAGAAAAAGGGCAACCCGGCCAAGCATTCCTGGGCGGATGGTACGTCCAGCTTCCAGGCAGGCCTGGAAATCGCCGAAATTCTTGCTGACCTCAAGCTCGACCAGGACTCTCTGGTGGCTGCGGTCATCTACCGCTCGGTGCGCGAGGGTAAGGTCACCCTCGCCGAGGTCAGCCAGCGTTTTGGCCCGGTGGTGTCCAAGCTGATCGACGGCGTGCTGCGCATGGCCGCCATCAGTGCCAGCCTCAGCCCACGACAGTCGCTGGTGCTGGGCTCGCAGGCGCAGGTCGAGAACCTGCGCAAGATGCTGGTGGCCATGGTTGACGACGTGCGCGTGGCGCTGATCAAGCTGGCCGAACGCACGTGCGCAATCCGGGCGGTCAAGTCCGCCGATGACGAGAAACGCCTGCGTGTCGCGCGTGAAGTGTTCGACATCTACGCGCCGCTCGCGCACCGCCTGGGTATCGGTCACATCAAGTGGGAGCTGGAAGACCTGTCCTTCCGCTACCTGGAGCCCGACCAGTACAAGCAGATCGCCAAGCTGTTGCATGAGCGGCGGCTGGACCGCGAGCGCTTCATCAGCGACGTGATGAACCAGTTGCAGAACGAGTTGCTCGCCACTGGCGTAAATGCCGACATCAGCGGTCGGGCGAAACATATCTATTCGATCTGGCGCAAAATGCAGCGCAAAGGCCTGGAGTTCAGCCAGATCTACGACGTGCGTGCGGTGCGCGTGCTGGTGCCGGAAATCCGCGACTGCTACACCGCGCTGGGCATCGTGCACACCTTGTGGCGGCATATTCCCAAGGAGTTCGACGACTACATCGCCAACCCCAAGGAGAACGGCTACCGCTCGTTGCACACTGCGGTAATCGGCCCCGAGGGCAAGGTGCTGGAGGTGCAGATCCGTACCCACGGCATGCACGAAGAGGCCGAACTTGGGGTATGCGCCCACTGGCGCTACAAGGGCACCGACGTCAAGCCCAGCTCCAACCACTACGAAGAAAAGATTTCCTGGTTGCGCCAGGTGCTGGAATGGCACGAAGAGCTGGGCGACATCGGTGGCCTGGCCGAGCAGTTGCGGGTCGACATCGAGCCTGACCGGGTCTATGTGTTCACCCCCGACGGCCACGCCATCGACCTGCCCAAAGGCGCCACGCCACTGGACTTTGCCTACCGCGTGCACACCGAGATCGGCCACAACTGCCGCGGCGCGAAGATCAACGGCCGTATCGTGCCGCTGAACTACAGCCTGCAGACTGGCGAGCAGGTGGAGATCATCACCAGCAAGCACGGCAACCCTAGCCGTGACTGGTTGAACTCCAACCTGGGCTACGTGACCACCTCGCGGGCGCGGGCCAAGATCGTCCACTGGTTCAAATTGCAGGCCCGCGACCAGAACGTTGCTGCCGGCAAGACCTTGCTTGAGCGCGAGCTCAGTCGTCTGGGCCTGCCGCAGGTTGATTTCGAGCGGCTGGCCGAGAAGACCAACGTCAAGACCGCCGAGGACATGTTTGCCTCGCTCGGTGCTGGCGACCTGCGCCTGGCTCATCTGGTCAACGCTGCCCAGCAGTTGCTGGAGCCTGAGCGTATCGAGCAGATCGAGCTGGTGCCGCGCAAGCCTACCGGGCCGCGTACCGGCAAGCGTGGCGACATTCAGATCCAGGGTGTCGGCAACCTGTTGACACAGATGGCCGGCTGCTGCCAGCCGCTACCGGGCGATGCCATTGTCGGTTACATCACCCAGGGCCGTGGCGTGAGCATTCATCGCCAGGACTGCGCCTCGGTACTGCAGCTGGCGGGCAAGGAGCCAGAGCGCATGATCCAGGTGAGCTGGGGGCCGATCCCGGTGCAGACCTACCCGGTCGACATCGTCATCCGTGCCTACGACCGCCCGGGCCTGCTGCGCGATGTGTCGCAGGTGCTGCTGAACGAGAAGATCAACGTGCTGGCGGTGAATACCCGTTCGAACAAGGAAGACAACACCGCGCTGATGTCGCTGACCATCGAGATTCCAGGCCTGGACGCGCTGGGGCGCCTGCTGGGGCGGATCTCGCAGTTGCCGAACATCATCGAGACGCGGCGTAATCGTACCCCTTGAGACCGGGGCGTCTGCTTCGCGGGCTTGCCCGCTCCCACAGGATGGATGCAGGTTTCGAAATCTGCACCGTACCTGTGGGAGCGGGCAAGCCCGCGAAGAAGCCACCACCGAAGGACCTGCCTGTATGACCTACACCCTTGACGACCTGCTGCATCTCATGGCCCGCCTGCGCGACCCGCAGTACGGCTGCCCGTGGGACCTGAAGCAGAACTACGCCAGCATCGTCCCACACACTATCGAAGAGGCCTACGAGGTCGCTGACACCATTGAGCGCGGCGATTTCGAGCACTTGCAAGGCGAGCTGGGCGATTTGCTTTTCCAGGTGGTCTACTACAGCCAGCTGGCCCGCGAAGAAGGGCGTTTCGAGTTCGATGGCGTGGTCGACAGCATCACCCGCAAGCTCATCCGCCGCCACCCGCACGTATTCCCCACTGGCGAGCTGTACGCGCCGGTGGATACGCCCAGCCTGAGCGAAGCCCAGGTCAAGTCGCGCTGGGAAGAAATCAAGGCCGAAGAGCGCGCGGAGAAGAGCCAGCCCGAACAGCTGTCGCTGCTTGATGACGTGCCGGCAACCTTGCCGGCGCTGTCGCGGGCAGCCAAACTGCAAAAACGTGCGGCCACGGTCGGTTTCGACTGGCCGGCGGCGTTGCCGGTGCTGGACAAGGTCCGCGAAGAGCTGGATGAAGTGCTGCAGGCCATGGCCGACGGCGACGCCGATGCGCTGGAAGATGAAGTCGGCGACTTGCTGTTTGCTGCGGTCAACCTGGCCCGCCACCTCAAGCAAGACCCAGAGCATGCGCTGCGCCGCGCCAATCGCAAGTTCGAGCGACGTTTCCGTTTTATCGAACAGGCATTGCGCGACAGTGGCCGCCCCATTGAAGATTGTGACCTTGACGAGCTGGATGCCCTTTGGGGGGAAGCCAAACGTCAGGAAAAGAACCTGCCCAGCTGCGGCTGAGCTGTTGCATAAGTGAGTGAATATTCATGAGCCTTTCCCTTCGCGACCAATTGCTCAAAGCCGGTCTGGTCAACCAGAAACAGGTCTCGCAGACCAACAAAGCTGAAAAGAAACAGAAGCGTATGGAGCACAAAGGCCAGGTCGAAGTCGACGACAGCCAGCAGCGCATGGCCAAGGAAGCCATGGCTGAAAAAGCCCGGCGTGACCAGGAACTGAACCGCCAGCAGCAGGAAAAGGCCGAGCAGAAGGCCCGTGCCGCGCAGGTCAAGCAACTGATCGAGGCCACTCGCCTACCCAAACTGAGCACCGAGGATTACTACAACTTCGTCGACGACAAGAAGGTCAAGCGCATTGCCGTCAACGCCCTGATGCGCACCAAGCTGAGCAACGGCGCGCTGGCCGTGGTAGCCCATGCCGGTGGTTACGAGGTTATCCCCCGTGAGGCCGCATTGAAGATCCAGGAGCGCGACCCTGGCCGTATTCTGCTGCTCAACAGCCATGTCGAGGAAACGGACGAAGACGACCCGTACGCGGCTTACAAGATCCCTGATGATCTGATGTGGTAACCACGAAAATCCCGCCTTGGCGTTAATGCGGTTCATTCAAGATCGCAGGGCCGCTCTGCGGCCCTTTCGCGACACG
Source organism: Pseudomonas sp. KCJK9058 (assembly GCF_046230975.1). Classification (NCBI taxonomy): domain Bacteria; kingdom Pseudomonadati; phylum Pseudomonadota; class Gammaproteobacteria; order Pseudomonadales; family Pseudomonadaceae; genus Pseudomonas; species Pseudomonas sp. KCJK9058. Next base: position 90,067 of record NZ_JBJJLR010000007.1, on the reverse strand, counting down.
CGCGTTCTCAAGAAGACGCTGGCCTTGCGTCGCGAAAGGGTTCGCCGCTCACCGAACCGGCGCGGTTAATCACTTGTACTATCGTCTTGGTTCCCTCCGTTCGTCGGACATTTCTTAGGGTTCCGGCACAACGGCTAGCCTCCAGCTTAGCGTCAGGGATAGCGCTGAACATTCGGTCCAGGAAGGGCCAGTACGCCTCGTCGTCCCGACGCTTTATCTGCTGAGGAGACGACAATGAAAATAACCCTGAAACGGTTGGCGTGCCTGGGTGCGAGCTTCACCAGCGCGTTCGCCATGGCCGATGCGGCCAGCCCGCCGGTGCTGTCACCTGCGATTCCCTTCGATGTCACCGCCAATCCCCCCTTCACCCTGGACAACCTGCAACACGATTTCGACGTGCTGTCGTGGCAAACCTTCGTCGCCCTGAACTGGCCCGCCAACGCCGACGGCAGTGCCAACACCTCGGCGAAGATCGGCGCGCCCGGCAAGACCGTGTGGGAGTCGTGGAAAGAAAGCTACGAGATCTTTCTGCCCAAGGGTCAGAAACCCGTCGCCTGGGACCAGCAGGCGCCCGTGCCCGCGGCCTGCCAAGGCAAGGGTGACTTGCCGGTGCTGCAACAGATGGGCAAGGTCGCCGGGGTGCTCGATGAGTTCATCCAGCCGTTCAAGACCGGCCCGCTGGTCGACCAAAGCGGCACCTACACGCGCAACGCGATCATGGTCAACCAGCCAATGTTCGATGACATCGTCAACAATGGCCTGTACAGCAAGGAAGGCCAGCAAGCGTTCCTGAGCAAGGCCGACAACCGCATCGCTTTCGCCTGCGGTTCGCAGAAGGCCCAGCAGGTCGGCGCGATCATGGTCAAGTCGGCCTGGAAAGTGCTCGGTGGCAGCGACAACCCGCAGGAGTTCCACGCCGTCGACGCGCTGGTCTACACCCCCGGCAACGCCGACCCGAACAAGGGGGCAGTGATCCCCGAATCGTGCAATGCGCAGAAGGTCGGGCTGGTAGGCCTGCACATCGTGCACAAGACCGAGGGCGCACCGCAGTGGGTATGGTCGACGTTCGAGCACGTGCGCAACGTGCCGGAAAAGACCACGCCAATGAACGAGCGCAAGGGGCCCTACCTGTTCTACGACGCCCAGGCCGGCAACCGCCCGGTGAACGAGCCGCCCGCGCAACCGTGGGACCCGTCGAAGAAGGCCATCCCCTCGCAGATCGTGCGTGACATTCCCATCACCGCCGCCACCCAACAGCTCAACGCGCAGTGGCAAGGCGCTCTCAAGGGCACGGTGTGGGCCAACTACCACCTGATCAGCACCCAGTGGCCCACCGACCCGGCCGATGACTGCCAGGTGCCGTCGCCGACCAACCCGCTAGGTACGCCTGCGCCGAACTTCCTGGCTAACGCCACCCTGGAGACCTACAACCAGGGCACCACCCCGCAGGCCTCGTCCAGCTGCATGGAGTGCCACAACAACGCGACCACCCGCGTGACCCAGTCGCCACGCACCAGCTTCGCCGATTTCACTTTCCTGCTTGAACGTGCCCAATCCACCGGCGCCAAGGAGTGATGCCATGAGCGACCAGAACCTGCAAAACTTCATCGGCTTGTCCGCCGTGCTCACTGGCCTGTCGGCCAAGCTGCTGGCGCCTTCCGTCGACCCGATCAACCTGCCGCCGGTGTTCTTCGCCACCGCCCAGCAAGGCATGGGCCTTGAGGCGTTCAGCAGCCTGCTGGAGCTGTACGCCAGCATCCAGAGCCAGCCGCCCGCGCAAATCGCCAGTGCCGTGCTCGCTAACGCGAACCCGCAAATCGCCCAGGGCGCCCGCTCGATCATGAAGCTGTGGCTGCTCGGCAGTTGGTACCAACCCTACGACCTGGGCAACGCCCGCACGGGTGACACGCGTGTGGTCTCCGACCAGGCCTACAAGGAGAGCTGGGCGTGGAAGATCGCCCAATCCCACCCCATGGGCTACAGCCAGTTCCACTTCGGATACTGGGGTGAGCAGCCACCGACCCTCAAGCAATTCACCGGTGTCGACGCCAAGGAAGGGCAGCAGCCATGAGCAATGTACAAACCCAGAACATCGAAACTGCCGATGTGATCGTGGTGGGCGCCGGCATGGCCGGCAGTGTCATGGCCTACCAGTTGGGCCTGGCCGGGTTGAAAGTGCTGGTGCTCGAATCGGGCCCGGCCATTCCGCCCAATCGCAGCGAGTACCTGGAGCGCTTCTACACCGCGGTGCTCAAGGCGCCCGAGTCGCCGTACCCACCTGAGCAGAGCGAGCAGACCCCGGCCACGCAGTTCGCGCCACGGGCGACCATCCAGGACCTGATCACCGCGGGTAGCCAAGATCCGAACAAGGCGCAGAAGAGCTACCTGGTGCAGAAGGGGCCGCACCTGTTCGCCAGCACCTACGAGCGGGTAGGCGGCGGCACCATGTGGCACTGGATGGGCACGGCCCTGCGCCTGTTGCCCAACGACTTTCGCATGCGCACTGCGTACAACGTCGGGGTCGACTGGCCGCTCAGTTACGACGACCTGCAGACTGCCTACTGCCGCGCCGAGGAAGAGATGGGCGTGTCCGCGGATGTCGCCTCGCAGACTTACCTGGGCGTGACCTTTCCGCAGGGCTACAAATACAGCATGCATGGCATCCCGCCGTCGCTGGTCGACCAAGGCCTGGGCAAGCACGTCACGGGCACCGTGTACCAAAGCCCGGAGAAGGGGCCTGACGGCAAGCCGTACCCAGGTGTCACCCTCAACGTCCGGCAGACCCCGGCCGGGCGCAACTCGCAGAATGACAACGGCCGCCGGGTGTGCGCTGGCAACACCAGCTGCACGCCGATCTGCCCGATCCAGGCCAAGTACGACGCCACCGTGACCATGGCCAAGGCACTGGATACCGGCAACGTGCGCATCCTTTACCAGACCGTGGCGAGCCAGGTACAGGTCGATGCCAATGGGGTCACGGGCATTGATTTCATCCAGTACCAGAACAACGGTACGCGCCAGAACGGCACGGCCCAGGGCAAACGCTACGTAATCGCCGCCCACGCGATCGAAACGCCGAAGTTGCTGCTCAACTCCATCGGTCCGAACAGCCCTAAAGGGGTCGCCAACAGCAGCGGCCAGGTCGGCCAGGCGTTGGCAGACCACCCGGTGTACCTGGCCTGGGGGCTTATGCCCGAAGGCAAGCCGCTGTTCCCGTTCCGTGGGCCGTTGTCAACCTCGGGGATTGAGGACATGCGCGATGGCCCGTTCCGCAGCCAGCGTGCCGCCTGGCGTATCGAAATCGGCAACGAGGGCTGGAACTGGTCGGTGAACGACCCCTACACCTCGGTCTGCGATTTCATCGACGGCACCAACCACGGCGGCGCTAACCCCAGCAAGCTGGCGTTGTCCGGCCAGGCGCTGGTGCAGCAGCTCAACAGCGTGCTGACCCGCCAGTTCCGTCTGGGCTTCTTGGTCGAGCAGGTGGAGAAAGACCCCGATAATGCGCTGTGCCGGGTGGAGAGGAGTACGGAGTTCGCCGACGGCTTGGGCCTGCCTCGGCCGCAGATCACCTACGAACTGTCCGACTACACCAAGGAGGGTTTCAAGCAGGCGCGCCTGGCCGCCACGCACATCATCACCGAGCTGATGGGCGCTACCGAGCTGACCGACCTGAACCCTAAGCTCGAGCCCGGCTCGCAAACGGTGTTCGAGTACGACGGCCAGAACTACGCGTTCTACGGCGCTGGCCACCTGATGGGCACCTACCGCATGGGCTCGGACCGCACCAAGTCGGTGGTGGACAAGGACCAGCGCAGCTGGGACCACCCCAACCTGTTCCTGGTCGGCGACGGCGTGTTCCCCACTACCGGCACCGCCAACCCGACCTTGACCATCACCGCGTTGACGTTCCAGGCCGCCGACGTGGTGGCCAGCGACCTGCTCAAGCGCACCGTGCAGGTGCAGGCCAACCAGGCATGGCAGGGCACGGGCATGCAGGTCAATGGGCAGAGCTGGCAGTTGGCGGTATGCACGGGCGGGCAGTGGACAGCGAACCCGGCCACCGGCATGGTTGGCGCGGCGGGCAACCCAAGGTTGATCGCCAAGCCCGGTTATGCCTTGCCTGGTCAACCGGAAGGGGCGTTGATCGGGCGTATCGGCAACAGCGGTGCGCCGTTCCTGGTCGGCAACCAGGTGCAATTGCCGCGTGGCCAGCAAGGTGAGCTGCAGCTGTGCATCAATGACGACCTGGACGGGCGTTACGGGGCTGGCCTGAGCGATAACCTGGGCAGCCTGTCGGTAGAGGTGCGTTTCGGGGCGGTGTAGGCCCTGACATGGCAACCCCACAATGCTCCGGTAATGCCGCAGTATTGTGGGGTTGCTCACTCAGCCCTGGTGAGTCAGGGGGTCGCCGCAATGGGCAGGGTCATTGCGTGGTGCGCTGTTTTTCCAGGTCTTCAAGCTCTACGCGGTATTGGTGTGCTTCGTGTTCGTTATGGAACATGCCCACCAGTTGACCTTGTTGGTACACATCCCAGATCCGCACGCCAGCGGCCAGGCCTTCGTGGGACATTCTCGATTCGTCGCGTTCGGTTACTTGGACAGTCATCGGTAAACTCCACTTCTTCAAGATGGCTGCGACAGTGTGTCGCACGTCTTCTTTATAGAGTTTGTTAGCAGGCTAAGTAAGTAAAACAGGCATGAAACAAGTTTCATGAAGCTCAAAGGGATGCTGCCTGGGTGGGCTTTTTCGCAGCAAAGAAAAGCCCCGCACTGGGCGGGGCTTCAGGTGTTGCAGGCAGTGTGCGATCAGTTTCCCTTCACCGGCTTGCCATCGACCGTGCCATCCTGCAGCACGATCACGTACTCCTTGCCATCGGTCTCTACCTGGCGCAGTTGCACCAGCAGGTAGTCCCAGTTCTTGGCGAACCACAGCTCGGTGATGCGCTTGCTCTGGCTGGGATCGCGCACGCGCTCGACCTTCACGGCATCGACCTGGCCGGTCTTGGTGGTGACCTTTTCGGTGCCCAGTACGCGGAAGTCGTAGGTGTCGATCTCGTCGCCGTCCACCACCTGGTAGGTCATGCTCTTCTTGCCCGCGGCTACGTCGTGCTGCAGGGCCAACTGGTAGGAGGACTTGTCCAGTACGCCGCGGTTCAGTGTCAGGTTGACGGCATCGCCACGGTCGCTGCCGGTGATCTTCTTGGTGCTCCAGTCGAAGTTCAGGTCGACCTTCTTGGCCTTGCCCAGGCCGCCACGCTCGAAGTGGTACTTCTGTGGCAGCAGGGTGTCGTTGTCCAGGCGCAGGGTGCTTTGCTCGGTCAAGCTGGCGATCATCATGGAAGCCTTGAAGTTAAGGTCCCAGGTACCGTTGGCATTTTTGACCAGGCTGCGCTCGGCGGTGCCGCTCATGGGCAGCTGCTTCCAGTCGGCGGTGTAGCTGGCCGAGAAGGGCTTCAGTTCAGCTGCCTGGAGGGGCAGGGCGAGCACGGCGAGAGCCAAGAGCAGGGCGCGACGCATAAATTCTCCTAGGATCGAATCAAGTGACCGCTGGCCGCCAGTGGCTGGCCGTCCAGTAATGCACCGTGTTCGCCGAGACGCAAGCGCCCTTCAGCGAACCAGCGCACCGCCAGTGGGTAGATCAGGTGTTCCTGATGGTGTACCCGCTGTGCCAGGCTTTCGACGGTGTCATCAGACGCCACCGGTACCACAGCCTGTACGACCAGTGGGCCGCCATCGAGTTCCTCAGTCACGAAGTGTACGCTGCAGCCATGCTCGGCGTCGCCAGCTTCCAATGCCCGGCGATGCGTATGCAGGCCCTTGTACTTGGGCAGCAGCGACGGGTGGATGTTGAGCAGACGGCCCTGATAGTGGCGCACGAAGTCGCCACTGAGGATGCGCATGAAACCGGCCAGCACGACCAGGTCCGGGGCAAAGCCGTCGATGCGCGCCATCAGCGCGGCATCGAAGGCTTCACGGCCGTCGAACTGGGTGTGGTCGAGCACGACGCTGTCGATGCCGGCCGCTGCGGCGCGTTGCAGGCCGTAGGCATCGGCGCGGTTGGAAACCACCGCGCGGATACGCACCGGGTTGTCCTGCCCTTGGCAGCTGTCGATCAGGGCTTGCAGGTTGCTGCCGGAGCCCGACAGCAGTACCACTACATTGCAGGTCTTGCTCGGCATCAGTGTGCCTTGAGGTTCTGCAGCTCGACCTGGGCAGCGCCTTCGGCGGCTTCGGCGATGTGGCCGATTACCCACGGTTGCTCACCGGCGGCGCGCAGTTCGTTCAGGGCGGCTTCGACCTGGTCCTGGGCCACGCAGATGACCATGCCCACGCCGCAGTTCAGTACGCGGTGCATTTCGTGCTCGTCGACGTTGCCTTTTTCCTGCAGGAAGTCGAACACCGCCGGGCGCTGCCAGCTGGCCACGTCAACCACGGCCTGGGCGTTTTTCGGCAGTACGCGCGGGATGTTGTCCAGCAGGCCGCCGCCGGTGATGTGGGCCATGGCCTTGACGGCGCCGGTGTTTTTGATCAGCTGCAGCAGCGGTTTGACGTAGATGCGGGTCGGCGCCATCAGCAGGTCGGTCAGCGGCTTGCCGTCCAGCTGGGTGTTCTCGATATCGGTAGCCGACACTTCGAGGATCTTGCGGATCAGCGAGTAGCCGTTGGAGTGCGGGCCCGAGGACGGCAGGGCGATCAGCGCATCACCGGTGGCAACCTTGGAGCCGTCGATGATTTCGGCCTTTTCCACCACGCCTACGCAGAAACCGGCCAGGTCGTAGTCTTCGCCTTCGTACATGCCAGGCATTTCGGCGGTTTCACCACCGACCAGCGAGCAGCCGGCCAGTTCGCAACCGGCGCCGATGCCGGTGACCACGGTGGCGGCCACGTCAACGTTCAGCTTGCCAGTGGCGTAGTAGTCGAGGAAGAACAGCGGCTCGGCGCCGCAAACGACCAGGTCGTTGACGCACATGGCGACCAGGTCCTGGCCGATGCTGTCGTGCTTGTTCAGGTTCAGCGCCAGGCGCAGCTTGGTGCCGACGCCGTCGGTGCCGGAGACCAGCACCGGCTGTTTGTAGCCGGCCGGGATCTCGCAGAGGGCGCCGAAGCCGCCCAGGCCACCCATGACTTCAGGGCGTGCGGTGCGTTTTGCCACGCCCTTGATGCGTTCGACCAGTGCTTCGCCGGCGTCGATGTCTACACCGGCGTCCTTGTAGCTCAGGGAGGGTTGCTTGCTCATTGATCCAGGCCTTTAGGAGGGAGGGATTCTTAAAAACGACCATGACGGCCAAGGCCGGCTGATAAGCGGCGGCGGTCTGAAACGTCAGTGGTCTGTGAAGGCGCGCGATTTTATCAGGGTTGCCGGGCAGCGGCCATCCTCAGGCCGACGGGCAGGGCGGTAATTGTTGAAAAAAGCGGGAGGGTGGTTGATGCGGTTGCATGTGTATAAGCTGCAAGCAACGAGCTTGCGGCTGCACGACAATGCAGCTTGGCGCTCGGCCTGCTTTTTCTTGCAGCTTGAAGCTTACGGCTTGAAGCTCGACTGGACAGGAATCCTCCATGCGTTTGTTCAATATTCTGGCAGCCGGTTGCCTGGCCCTGATCTCGGCCACGGCCCTGGCTGAAAATGTCTCCGGCCTTTATCAGGTGCGCGAGCCGGTCACCGGGCCGGGCGCCGAAGCCCGTACCGCGGCCACAGTCAAAGCCCTGGACACGTTGGTGCAGCGTCTGACCGGTGACCCGAAGGCCGTGCAGAGCCCTGCATTGGCCGAGCTGCGCAAGGACCCACAGCAGATCATCAACCAGGTGGGCAGCGAAGCCGGCCCGCCTGAGTCGGTCGTGGTCGAGTTCGACCCCGGTAGCACCGAGCGGGCTTTGCGCAAGGCTGGCCTGGCTTTGTGGGGCAGTAACCGGCCCTCGATACTGGGGTGGTGGTTGAACGACACCGTTGAGGGCAGCAACCTGGTCGGTGATGGCCAGGCCAGTGCCCAACCCCTGCGCCGCGCCGCCCAGCACCGTGGTCTGCCGTTGCGCTTGCCGCTGGCCGACTTGCAGGAGCAGCTGGTCGCCAATGCCAAGCAGGTCGAAGGCAACGATCCGGCACCGCTGCGCGAAGCTTCCGAGCGCTACGGCGCCGATGCTTTGCTGGCGGTACATGCCCAGGAAGCCGACGGCAAGTGGCAGGGCAAGTGGCAGCTGTGGCTGGGCGACCAGCGTGAGCAGGGCACTGCCGAGGGCGCCGACCAGGCCGCCTTGGCTGACGCGGTGATGATGGCGGTAAGCAGCCGCCTGGCGCCGCGCTACGTTACCCGGCCGGGTGCCAGCAGCCAGTTGCAGGTGCAAGTGCAGGGCATGAACCTGCAGCGCTATGCCGAACTGGCTCGCGTGCTGGAGCCCTATGGCCCACGCTTGCAGGCGGCTGAAGGCACTACCCTGACCTACGGGGTTACGGGCAATCGTGAACAGCTGCGTGCCCAGCTTGGCCTGGCCAAGCTGCAGGAAGTGCCGGTCGAGCAGGCACCGCCAGCACCGGCCACGCCAGCACCGGCAGTGGATGCCGCAGCCGCGCAGCCCGCACCCAAGCCGTTCGACGGCTTGCGTTTTCGCTGGTAAGGGGCGCTTACCGTGACTGACATGCGTCGCTGGATCTGGCTGGGCGCTGCACTGCTGATCGCTGTGCTGCTTTATAGCCTGCACAATATTCTTACGCCGTTCCTGGTCGGCATCATGCTGGCCTACCTGGCCGACCCGCTGGTCGATCGTCTCGAGCGCCTGGGGCTTTCGCGTACCTGGGGTGTGGTGGTGGTGTTCGGCCTGTTCACCCTGTTGCTGTTGGCGTTGTTGCTCGTGCTTGTGCCGATGCTGGCCAAGCAGCTGGTGCGCCTGTACCAGCTGGCGCCGCAGATGCTCGACTGGCTTGAGCATGTCGCGCTGCCGTGGGTACAGGGCCGCCTTGGCCTGGCCGATGGTTTCTGGAAGTTCGACAAGATCAAGGCCGCCATCGGCGCGCACATGGGGCAGACCACCGATATCGTCGGCATGCTGCTGTCCCAGGCCACCGCCTCAAGCCTGGCGTTGGTGGCCTGGCTGGCCAACATGGTGCTGATTCCGGTAGTGGGCTTCTATCTGCTGCGCGATTGGGACTTGATGATGGGCAAGCTGCGCGGCCTGCTGCCGCGCCAGCGTGAGCCGCAAGTGATGGGCCTGGCAGGTGAATGCCATGAAGTGCTGGGGGCATTCGTGCGCGGGCAACTGATGGTGATGCTGGCCCTGGGCGTCATCTATTCAGCCGGCCTGATGCTGGTGGGGCTCGAACTCGGTCTGCTGATCGGCATGCTTGCAGGCCTTGCGGCCATTGTGCCTTACATGGGCTTCATCATTGGCATTGGTGCCGCGCTGGTGGCCGGCCTGTTCCAGTTCGGTGGCGACCTGTATCCGATGCTGGGCATCGTTGCGGTGTTCATGGTCGGGCAGGCGCTGGAGGGTATGGTGCTGACCCCTCTGCTGGTGGGCGATCGCATCGGCCTGCACCCGGTTGCGGTGATCTTTGCCATCCTCGCCGGGGGTGAACTGTTCGGCTTTACCGGTGTGCTGCTGGCGCTGCCGGTGGCGGCGGTGATCATGGTGCTGCTGCGGCATGTGCATGCCCTGTACAAGGAATCGGATATGTACGCCGGGAACATCGACCCGGAGCTTTGAACCCCCTGTGTTTCGTCTTGAGCTGTTTCGCGCGCGCGAAATTGAGCGCCGCCTCGCGGCGCCCGATCTCGCGGGCGCTGAGCACGGTTTGTCCTGCATCCGTCGTTCGCTTGTGCAGCGCAACTTGTTGATTTTGCTTGCCCTATCTGCAGTCGAGATTGTGCGCCCCGCGTTGCGGGTATAGACTTTGCAGATTGTTCACCAAAGGCCCCCAGCGGTCCCGTCGACCGCCCGCGAGCATGAAACCACCGATCCAGTTGCCCCTGGGTGTGCGCCTGCGCGATGACGCCACCTTCATCAACTACTATCCGGGCGCCAATGCTGCGGCATTGGGTTACGTCGAGCGGCTATGCGAAGCCGACGCCGGCTGGACCGAGAGCCTTATCTACCTGTGGGGCAAGCAGGGTGTTGGCCGTTCCCACCTGCTGCAGGCCGCCACCCATCGCTTCCAGCAACGTGGCGAGCCTGCTGTGTACCTGCCGCTGGCGCAATTGCTCGATCGTGGCGTCGAACTGCTCGACTACCTGGCCCAGTACGAACTGGTGTGCATCGACGATCTGCACGTGATCGCCGGCAAGGCTGATTGGGAAGAGGCCATGTTCCACCTGTTCAACCGTTTGCGCGACAGCGGCCGACGCTTGCTGCTGGCTGCCTCGGCATCACCGCGTGAGCTGCCGATCAAGCTGCCGGACCTGAAGTCGCGATTGACCCTGGCCCTGGTGTTCCAGATGCGCGGCCTGTCCGACGAAGACAAGCTGCGCGCCTTGCAGCTGCGAGCTTCGCGCCGTGGCCTGCACCTGACCGACGAGGTCGGCCATTTCATCCTCACGCGCGGCGCGCGGAGCATGAGCGCGTTGTTCGACTTGCTCGAGCGCCTCGATCAGGCGTCGCTGCAGGCACAACGCAAGCTCACCATTCCGTTTCTCAAGGAAACCCTCGGCTGGTAACCCCCTGAAAACCTTGGGCCAGAGCGGTAAAACAAAAAAGTCACATCTTTTTCGATAAAATTTGCAAATGGCCATGATAGAGGGCATAGTTTCACCCTTCTAAAGGATTACAGACACGGTCGTGCCCATGCTGAAGCGCTTCGCACCCCTCGTGCCACTCGCACTCGTGACCCTGCTTTTTGGCTGCGCGGCCCAAGGCCCGGTATCCCAGCCCCAGGATCACACGCCGATCACTGCACAATCGGCAATCAACGCCAAAGCCTCTTCTTCGTCGGTGTTCGGCGAGCCGGAAGAGCTGGCCACCGAAGATGACCTGGCGTCTTTCTCCGGCAGCAAGCCTTACCAATTGCCGGTTCTGGCTGACAGCATTCTCGAGCGCGGCATGTCGTTGATCGGCACCCGCTACCGCTTCGGTGGTACCTCGGAAAAGTCCGGCTTCGACTGCAGTGGCTTCATCGGTTACCTGTTCCGCGAAGAGGCGGGCATGACGCTGCCGCGCTCCACGCGTGAAATGATCAACGTCGATGCCCCGAAAGTGGCCCGCAACAAGCTCAAGCCAGGTGACCTGCTGTTCTTCAGCACCAATGGCCGTGGCCGGGTAAGCCATGCCGGGATCTACTTGGGTGACAACCAGTTCATCCACTCCAGCAGCCGCCGCAGTGGTGGTGTGCGCATCGACAGCCTCGGTGATCGTTACTGGAGCAAGACCTTCATTGAAGCCAAGCGAGCCTTGGCCATGGCGCCGACCAACATCGCGCGCAACTGATATCAAAATGATGTACCCTGCCGCGGCGGTGATGCTTTAAAAAAAGCTCGCCGCCGTGCGCATTTACAGAAAGCGTCTAATCTAAATTCTCAACTCTTTTCGGCTGCAGCGCAGCGGTCTCAGACAGGATGTTCTGGCCATGGTAAAGATGGCGCGCTTCGCATTTTTCTCCTTGGCAGCCTTGCTGGCTGCATGCTCCAGCCGTGCGCCTGCGCCGGCCCCTGTGGTACAGCCGCAGGTTACCTATAGCCAGCCCAGTCCTTCACCGATTGCCGATGACGTACTGATCCGTGCCATTGGTCTGGTTGGCACGCCCTATCGTTGGGGGGGCAATACGCCGGACTCCGGCTTCGACTGCAGCGGCCTGATCAAGTATGTGTACCGTGATGCTGCTGGCATCAGCCTGCCGCGCTCGACGCGAGAGATGATTGTCATGCGCGCACCGACGGTGGATGTCAGTTCGCTGCAGTCTGGTGACCTGGTGTTCTTCGCCACCAGTGGCGGCTCGCAGGTCAGCCATGCCGGCATCTATGTCGGGGACGGGCGCTTCGTGCATGCACCTTCCACCGGTGGCACCGTGCGCCTGGACTACCTGTCGAACAGCTACTGGGCCAAGGCCTACCTGCAGGCCAAGCGGGTGATTCCGCAAGGGCATCTGGCACAGAACCCTTGATATCCATGCCTGTAAGCGGTCCCGTTGAACTTGGGGCCGCTACAGGCTGCCGAGATTCAGGGGGCTATGCCCACCCGCCAAAATCACATTGCCGCCATCGTCGGCCACCGTTATCCCGCCTTGGCCGGCTTCAGCTGGCCTCGCGCCGGCCTCATTGAAGTCGCGCATACTTTGGCGGCATCACCCGCTTCGATTGACGCTCCCGGTGCAACCCTCTAACCTTCGCGGCGTGTTTCAGGTGCCCTGCCAGCCCCGACTGGGCAGGGTGAAACTGGGAAGCCGGTGGGCGCCAGCATGGCGCGATTCCGGCGCTGCCCCCGCAACGGTGGATGAGTAAAAGGCCGCGCAGGGCCACTGGATGCCAGCATCCGGGAAGGCGCGCAGGCCAGGGCCAAGGCCCACTCACAAGCCCGGAGACCGGCCTGATACTGCCAACGGCATCACGGAGGGTGATGCGCGGTGCACCGTGGCGCCCAGCCATGGCCTCTGCGCGTTCTCCGTTTGCCTGCCTATTACCTGTCGCCGCGCATTGCCGTGGTGACAGCCAGCGGAGAACCCTGATGAGCGAATCCACCGAACGCGACGAACGCCACCTGGCGCGCATGCAGCGCAAGAAGGCGGTCATCGACGAACGCATCGCCAATTCCCCTAACGAATGCGGCCTGCTGCTGGTGCTGACCGGCAATGGCAAGGGCAAGAGCAGTTCGGCCTTCGGCATGCTCGCGCGCGCCTTGGGCCACGGCATGCAATGCGGTGTGGTGCAGTTCATCAAGGGCCGCAACAGCACCGGCGAGGAGCTGTTCTTCCGTCGCTTCCCCGAACAGGTGCGCTACCACGTGATGGGCGAGGGCTTTACCTGGGAAACCCAGGACCGCCAGCGTGACATCGCCGCTGCGCAAGCCGCCTGGGCGGTGTCGCGCCAGTTGCTGCAGGACCCAGGTGTACAGTTCGTGGTGCTGGACGAGCTCAACATCGCCCTCAAACATGGCTACCTCGACCTGGACCAGGTACTGTCCGACATTCAGGCCCGCCCGCCCATGCAGCATGTGATTGTCACTGGCCGCGCTGCGAAGCCTGAGATGATCGAACTGGCCGACACCGTGACCGAAATGGGCATGCTCAAGCACGCCTTCCAGGCCGGTATCCGCGCACAGAAGGGCGTCGAACTGTGAGTCGATCGCGCCACTGCCCCGCCGTGTTGATCGCGGCACCCGCCTCAGGCCAGGGCAAGACTACCGTCACTGCTGCGTTGGCCCGCCTGCACCGCAACCTCGGGCGCAAGGTGCGGGTGTTCAAATGCGGGCCCGACTTTCTTGACCCGATGATTCTCGAACGGGCCAGTGGCGCGCCGGTGTATCAGCTGGACCTGTGGATGATCGGTGCCGAGGAAAGCCGTCGGCTGCTGTGGGAAGCTGCTGGCGAGGCTGACCTGATCCTCATCGAAGGGGTGATGGGGCTGTTCGACGGCACCCCGTCAAGCGCTGACCTGGCGCGCCACTTTGGCGTGCCGGTGCTGGCGGTGATCGACGGCACAGCCATGGCCCAGACCTTCGGTGCCCTGGCCCTGGGCCTGGCGCGGTACCAGGCCGATCTGCCGTTCGCCGGCGTGCTGGCCAATCGGGTAGGCAGCCTGCGTCATGCGCAACTGCTCGAAGGCAGCCTGACCGAGGGCTTGCGCTGGTATGGCGGCTTGTCCCGCGAACGCGGCATCGAACTGCCCAGCCGCCACCTGGGCCTGGTGCAGGCCAGCGAGCTGAATGACCTGGACACCCGCCTGGACGCTGCCGCCGAAGCGTTGGGCGCCAGTTGCGATGCGGCGTTGCCGCCGCCAGTCAGCTTTGCCGAGCCTGAACCGCAAGCCTGCGTGGCCTCGCTGGCCGGTGTGCGCATTGGCGTGGCGCGGGACGAGGCGTTCGCCTTCACGTATGGCGCTAACCTCGACCTGTTGCGCAACCAGGGTGCCCAGCTGGTGTTCTTCTCGCCGCTGCACGACCACGAACTGCCGGCGGTAGACAGCCTGTATCTGCCGGGTGGTTATCCTGAGCTGCATCACCATGCGCTGGCCGCCAACGCACCGATGTGCGAGGCGATCCGCGCCCACCACGCGCAGGGCAAGCCATTGCTGGCCGAGTGCGGCGGCATGCTTTACCTGCTCGATGCCCTGACTGACGTGGCCGGTGAACGTGCCGAACTGCTCGGCCTGCTGCCGGGTGAGGCGACCATGCAGAAGCGCCTGGCCGCCCTGGCGCTGCAGGCGGTGGAGCTGCCGGAGGGGACCTTGCGCGGTCACACCTATCACCATTCGCTGACCAGCACTGCGCTGGAACCGATTGCCCGAGGTCTGAGCCCCAACGGCGGGCGTGGCAACGAGGCGGTTTATCGTCTGGGCCGGCTGACGGCCTCTTACGTGCACTTCTATTTCCCTTCCTGCCCGGATGCGGCAGCGGCGCTGTTGCGACCATGAATGATCACGCCTATAGCGACGCCGAGCGCGCCGCCATTTACCGGGCCATCGGCGAGCGCCGCGACATGCGCCATTTTGCGGGTGGCCAGGTGGCACCTGAACTGCTTGGCCGCTTGCTGGCGGCCGCGCATCAGGCGCCCAGTGTCGGGCTTATGCAGCCGTGGCGCTTTATCCGCATCACCCAGCGTGACCTGCGCGGGCGCATCCAGGCCTTGGTGGAGGCGGAGCGGGTACGCACGGCCGAGGCGCTGGGCGAGCGATCCGATGCCTTCATGAAATTGAAGGTGGAGGGCATAAACGATTGTGCCGAGCTGCTGGTGGCGGCCTTGATGGACAACCGCGAGCCTCACATCTTCGGCCGCCGCACCCTGCCGGAGATGGACCTGGCCTCGCTGGCCTGTGCCATCCAGAACCTGTGGCTGGCCGCGCGTGGCGAAGGGCTGGGCATGGGCTGGGTGTCGCTGTTCGACCCGCAGGCGTTGGCCGCGCTGCTGGGCATGCCCGCCGGGGCCAAGCCGGTGGCGGTACTGTGCCTTGGGCCGGTCGCCGCGTTCTATCCGGTGCCGATGTTGGTGCAGGAAAGCTGGGCCGAAGAGCGGCCCCTGAGTGAAATGCTTTACGAAAACCAATGGGGAGAGCGTCAATGAGCGTGGCCTTGCTGACTGTGGCCGGGGTGGCCCTGGACGCTTTGCTGGGCGAACCACAGCGGCGCCACCCCTTGGTGGCGTTCGGCAACATGGCCGGCAACCTGGAGCGCCGCCTGAATGCGTGCGGGCGCGGCTGGCGCAGCCACGGCGTGAGCGCGTGGTTTCTGGCGGTGGTGCCGCTGACCCTGGTGGCGCTGGTCCTTTCGTGGCTGCCGTATATTGGCTGGCTGGTTGATGTGCTGGCGCTTTACTGCGCCGTGGGGCTGCGCAGCCTGGGCGAGCATGTGCTGCCGGTGGCCAACGCCTTGCGCCAGGGCGACCTGGCGGAGGCGCGGCACCGCGTTGGCTACCTGGTCAGCCGCGAAACGCGCGAACTGGACGAGCCAGCAGTGGCCCGAGCGGCGACCGAGTCGGTGCTGGAGAACGGCAGCGACGCAGTGTTCGCCGCGTTGTTCTGGTTTGTGGTGGCCGGCGCGCCAGGCGTGGTGCTGTACCGCCTGAGCAACACGCTGGATGCGATGTGGGGCTACCGTAACGAACGTTTCGAGCGCTTTGGCTGGTGCGCGGCGCGCATCGACGATGTGCTCAACTATATACCTGCAAGGCTGGTGGCCCTGACTTATGCCCTGTTGGGCAAGACCCGTCTGGCCCTGGCCTGCTGGCGCAAGCAGGGCCCGCTGTGGGACAGCCCCAACGCCGGGCCGGTGATGGCTGCCGGCGCCGGCGCGCTGGGCGTCGAGCTTGGTGGCCCGGCGGTGTACCACGGCGAACTGCATGAGCGGCCGCGTCTGGGCGAGGGGCCAGTGGCCGATGCCGATGCCATCGAGCGCGGCTGGCAGCTGGTGCAGCGCGGCGTGTGGCTGTGGCTGCTGATGATTTGCCTGGGGGCCTATATCAATGCTTGAACATGGTGGCCGCCTGTTACGCGCGGTGCAGCAATACGGTATTGCCCGTGAGCAGTGGCTCGACCTGTCCAGCGGCATTGCGCCCTGGCCATTTCCTGTACCGCCGATTCCCGTCGACGCCTGGGCCCGCCTGCCAGAAACCGAGGACGGCCTGGAGGACGCCGCGCGCGCGTATTACGGCGCCCGCCAGTTGCTGCCGGTAGCCGGCTCCCAGGCCGCTATCCAGGCCTTGCCGCTGCTGCGTACAACGGCCCGGGTTGGCGTGCTGACGCCGTGCTATGCCGAACACCCTTATGCCTGGCAACGGGCGGGGCACCAACTGCTGGCGCTGGATGAGGCGCAAGTTGAGGCTGCGCTCGACGGCCTCGATGTGCTGGTGCTGGTGAACCCCAACAACCCGACCGGCCAACGGGTGTCGCGCGAACGTCTGCTGGCTTGGCATGCTCGCCTGGCGGCCCGCGGTGGCTGGCTGCTGGTCGACGAAGCATTCATGGACAACTCTCCGGCGGACAGCGTGGTGGACTGCGCCGAACGCCCGGGGCTGATCGTGCTGCGCTCGTTTGGCAAGTTCTTCGGCTTGGCTGGCGTGCGCCTGGGCTTCGTTGCCGCCGAACACAGCTTGCTGCTGCGCCTGGCCGAGCTGCTCGGCCCCTGGACCGTCAACGGCCCGACCCGGGTGCTGGCCCAGGCCAGCCTGACCGATCAAACTGCCCAGCGCGCGCAGGCCGAACGCTGTGCTGCTGCCGGCCAGCGGCTTGCGCACGTGTTGCGCAGTGCCGGCCTGGCGCCTAGTGGTGGCTGCGACTTGTTCCAGTACGTGCGTAGCGAGCACGCTGCACGCCTGCATGAATTTCTCGCCCGGCGCGGCATCCTGGTACGGCTGTTCGAACAGCCAGCAGCCGTGCGCCTGGGGTTGCCTGCCTGCACGGCGGACGAACAGCGCCTGGCCCAGGCCCTGGCGGCTTATCAGAAGGAAACGGCATGACGACCCTCATGGTGCAAGGCACCACCTCCGACGCAGGCAAGAGCACACTGGTGACCGCATTGTGCCGCTGGCTGTTGCGCCAGGGCGTCGCTGTGGTGCCCTTCAAGCCACAGAACATGGCGCTGAACAGCGCGGTGACGGCTGATGGCGGGGAAATCGGCCGTGCCCAGGCGGTGCAGGCCCAGGCCTGCCGGCTACAACCGCACACCGACATGAACCCGGTGCTGCTCAAGCCCAACAGCGATACCGGCGCCCAGGTCATCATCCACGGTCGGGCGGTCACCAGCATGAATGCAGTGGCCTACCACGACTATAAAACCACGGCCATGCAAGCGGTGCTGGCGTCTCACCAACGCCTGAGTGCCGCGTACCCGGTGGTCATGGTCGAGGGCGCGGGGTCGCCGGCAGAGATCAACCTGCGTGCCGGCGATATCGCCAACATGGGCTTTGCCGAAGCGGTGGACTGCCCGGTGATCCTGGTGGCCGACATCAACCGCGGTGGTGTGTTCGCCCATCTGGTGGGCACGCTGGAACTGCTGTCGACCACTGAACAGGCGCGGGTCAAAGGTTTTGTCATCAACCGCTTCCGTGGCGATATCGCCCTGCTGCAGCCAGGGCTGGACTGGCTGGAACAACGCACCGGCAAACCGGTACTGGGCGTACTGCCTTACGTTACCGACCTGCACCTGGAAGCCGAAGACGGTATCGATGTGCGTCAAGGCGTCAAGCACGCGCGTGTGCTCAAGGTGATCGTGCCAGTGCTGCCGCGTATCAGTAACCACACCGATTTCGACCCGCTGCGCCTGCACCCGCAGGTGGACTTGCAGTTCATCGTCCCTGGCCAGCCTATTCCGGCTGCCGACCTCATCATCTTGCCGGGCTCCAAGAGCGTGCGGGGCGACTTGGCACAACTGCGCGAGCGCGGTTGGGACAAGGCCATCGAGCGGCACCTGCGCTATGGCGGCAAGCTGATCGGTATCTGCGGTGGCCTGCAGATGCTGGGGCGGGAAGTGCATGACCCGCTGGGGCTCGAGGGGGCCGCAGGCTCTAGCCAGGGGCTCGGCCTGCTCGACTATGCCACAGTGCTCGAAGCCGAGAAGCAACTGCGCAATGTGGCCGGCACGCTGAGCCTTGAAGCGGCAGCGGTAACCGGTTATGAAATTCATGCTGGCGTTACGACGGGGCCTGCGCTGGCGCAACCCGCGGTCCAACTGGCTGATGGCCGCCATGATGGCGCTGTCAGTGCCGATGGCCAGATCCTCGCCACCTACCTGCATGGCCTGTTCGAAGGCAGCCAGTCGTGTGCCGCGCTATTGCGCTGGGCCGGGCTGGAGGATGTGCAGGCTATCGACTACGAAGCGTTGCGCGAACACGACATCGAGCGCCTGGCCGATCTGGTGGAGAAGCACCTGGACACCGCGCAGTTGCGCCAGCTGTGTGGGGTAGCCTGACATGCGTAACCTGATTCTCGGTGGCGCCCGGTCTGGCAAAAGCCGCCTGGCCGAACAGTTGGCCAGTGCCAGCGGCTTGCCGGTGACCTACATCGCCACCAGCCAGCCGCTGGATGGCGAAATGAACGAACGCGTGTTGCTGCATCGTCAGCGCCGGCCGGATGACTGGGGGTTGATCGAAGAGCCCTTGGCCCTGGCCGCGGTACTGCGCGCCGAAGCGGCCGAAGGGCGCTGCCTGCTGGTGGATTGCCTGACCCTGTGGCTGACCAATTTGTTGATGCTGGAAGATGACCAGCGCCTGGCCGAGGAGCGTGATGCCCTGCTGGCGTGCCTGGAACAGTTACCTGGCACCCTTATCCTGGTCAGTAACGAAACCGGCCTGGGCGTCGTGCCCATGGGCGAGCTGACCCGGCGCTATGTCGACCTGGCCGGCTGGCTGCACCAGGCGGTGGCCGAACGCTGTCAGCGTGTCGTGCTGACCGTGGCCGGCCTGCCCTTAATCCTCAAAGGACCTGCACTATGACCCAAGCCTGGTGGCGTGACGCCTGCCAATCCCTCGACAACGCCGCCATGGACCAGGCCCGCGCCCGTCAGCAGCAACTGACCAAACCTGCAGGCTCGCTCGGCCAACTTGAAGCGCTGGCGATTCAGCTGGCTGGCCTTCAGGGGCTTGAACGACCCACGCTGGATCAGGTCGCCATCACCATTTTTGCCGGCGACCACGGCGTGGTCGAAGAGGGCATCTCGGCCTATCCGCAGGCGGTAACCGGGCAGATGCTATGTAACTTCGTCGGCGGGGGCGCGGCGATCAGTGTGCTGGCGCGGCAGCTGCAGGCCAGCCTGGACGTGGTCGACCTGGGCACCATTGACGCGCAGTTAGAGTTGCCCGGCGTGCGCCATCTGCGCCTGGGCACCGGTACTGCCAACTTTGCCCGTCAACCCGCGATGACCGAAAACCAGCTGCAAGCGGCCTTGCAGGCCGGTCGCGACAGTGCCCAGCGCGGCGCCGAACAGGGCGCACAGCTGTTCATCGGTGGCGAGATGGGCATTGGTAACACCACAGCCGCCGCAGCCTTGGCCAGTGTTCTGCTGGGGTGTCCGGCGTCGGAGCTGAGTGGCCCTGGCACTGGCCTGGACAACGCCGGGGTACAGCACAAGGCTGAAGTCATCGAGAGGGCGCTGCGCCTGCATGGCCTGCGTGCTGAAGACCCGTTGCAGGTACTGGGCTGTGTTGGCGGTTTCGAGATCGCGGCGTTGGTCGGTGCCTACATAGGTTGCGCGCAGGCGGGTGTCGCGGTGTTGGTGGATGGCTTTATCTGCAGTGTCGCTGCGCTCGTGGCAGTGCGCCTCAACCCGCAGTGTCGGGCCTGGCTGTTGTTCGCTCACCAGGGGGCTGAGCCCGGGCACAAGGCCTTGCTTGCTGCGCTGCAGGCCGAGCCCTTGCTGGCCTTGGGCTTGCGCCTGGGTGAGGGCAGTGGCGCTGCCCTGGCGGTGCCGCTGTTGCGCCTGGCCTGTGCGCTGCATGGGCAGATGGCGACCTTTGCCGAGGCCGCGGTGGCGGACCGCCCGGCATGATCCTCGACTTGCTGCGCCATGGTGAAACGGAACAGGGCGGCCTGCGTGGCAGCCTTGATGATGCCTTGACCGACAAGGGCTGGGCGCAGATGCACCGCGCCGTGGCCGACGCCGGCCCGTGGCAGGTGCTGGTCAGTTCGCCGCTGCAACGCTGTGGGCGCTTTGCCGATGAGCTGGGTGCGCAGTTGAACCTGCCTGTGCAGCGTGAGCCCGCCCTGCAGGAACTGCACTTCGGTGATTGGGAGGGCCAAAGTGCCGCGCAGATCATGGAGCACCAGGCTGATGCACTGGGCCGTTTCTGGGCCGACCCTTACGCCTTCACACCGCCCAATGGCGAGCCGGTCGAAGCGTTTGCCGAACGGGTGCTGGCGGCTGTCGAGCGTTTGCGCCTTCAACATGCCGGCAAGCGCGTGCTGCTGGTCACCCATGGCGGCGTCATGCGGCTGTTACTGGCCCGTGCCCGTGGCTTGCCCAGGGAGCAGTTGCTGCAGGTCGAGGTGGGCCATGGCGCGTTGATGCGGCTGGTGCCAGGTGGCGATGGGCAACTGGTCGAGGCACCCTGAGATGTTGCCGTTCTGGATCGCCCTGCAATTTCTCAGCAGCCTGCCGGTGAGCCTGCCGGGCATGCCGGCACCGCGTGAGGTAGGGCGTTCGCTGCTGTACTACCCGCTGGTCGGGTTGCTGTTCGGCTTGCTGCTGTGGTTGGCCAGTCATCTGCTTCAGGGCACGCCGTCGCCGCTGCACGCGGCTTTGCTGCTGACACTGTGGGTACTGCTCAGTGGTGCCTTGCACCTGGATGGCCTGGCGGACAGTGCCGACGCCTGGCTAGGTGGTTTCGGCGACCGTGAGCGCACCTTGCGGATCATGAAAGACCCGCGCAGTGGGCCGATTGCCGTGGTCACCCTGGTCTTGGTGTTGTTGCTGAAGTTTTGCGCATTGTGGGTACTGGTCGGGCAGGGCATCGGCGCGCAATTACTGCTGGCGCCGTTGATCGGGCGGGCGGCGATGTTGGGCCTGTTCCTTGGCACACCTTATGTGCGACCTGGCGGGTTGGGCCAGGCGTTGGCCGAACATTTGCCCCGGCGCGCGGCGGGGTGGGTGTTGCTGGTTTGTGTGCTGTTCTGCCTCTTCTTGGGCGGATGGAGCGTGCTGCTGGCGCTGGCGGTGTTTGCCTGGTTGCGGCATCTGATGTGCCGGCGCCTGGGCGGGACCACCGGTGATACCGCCGGTGCGTTGCTGGAGCTGCTGGAGCTGGCCATCGTGCTCGGGTTGGCGCTGGGGCTTTGAGCGCTTGATCTGGACGGCCCTTTAGTGGCTGCTTTGCGGTGCTTTCGCAGCACGCCATAGGTGTGGAGGGGCAGTAACTTCCAGAAACGGTCCGGAAGCGCCTGCCTCTTCCTTGTCGGCGTATCTTCAGCCTCCCCCAAGCAACCAGGTAGGCTTCCCGTGCGTCACTGGATCTTTGCCAGTCTATTGGCCCTGTCCACCCTCCCAGCCTCTGCTGCAGACCTCATGGCGTTCTGGGACACCCCACGCCACGGCGGCAACAGCTTCAACCGGCTACCACCCGATCAAGCCTACTTCGATGCCCTGAGGGGGTACGGCGCCACATGGGTGCGGCTGTCGTACGACAAATGGCAACCCGTGAAACGTGATTTCCTCCTCGGCAGCGCCGATACCTATGAAGGCCTGCCCGACGCCGACCTGGCTGTGCTGCGTGCCACCCTCGACCGGGCGCACCAGGCGGGGCTCAAGGTGGTCATCGCGCCACTCTCGCTACCGGGTATGCGCTGGTCGCAAAACAACCAGGGCCAGTTCGATGATCGCCTGTGGCAAGACAAACGCTACTGGTCCCAGGCTGCGGCGTTCTGGCGAGATATGGCGCGCGAACTGAAAAGTCATCCGGCCATCGCGGCCTACAACCTGATCAATGAGCCAGCACCGGAGAAACAGGGCGGCCTTGCTGAACATGCCGAACTCGGGCAGATGCAGCAGTGGTATGCGCAAGCGCAGGGCGGTGCGCGCGATCTGCCCTTGCTGTACCGGCAACTGATAGCGGCCATACGCGAAGAAGACACTGACACGCCGATCATGGTCGATGCCGGCTGGTATGCAGGCGCAGACGCGTTCGGCTACTGGTCGGCGCCGCTGGAAGACCCGCGAGTGCTGTACAGCGTGCACATGTACGAGCCCTATGCCGCAACCAGTGCGCCGAATATGGCGCGCAAACAGCCCATCGCCTATCCAGGCCCCGTATCTTTTGCCGGGCAGACACAGCTGTGGGATGGGCGGCGAGTTGAAGGCTACCTGCGCCAGCCGCTGGCATGGGCCGAGGCCATGGGGCTGCCGCTTTCTCGCCTGGTGGTGGGTGAGTTTGGCTGCATGCGCAGGCTGCCGGGTTGCCGGCAGTACCTTGAAGATGTGCTCGTCGTGCTGGATCGTAACCGGTTGCACTGGGCGTTCTATAGCTTTCGTGAAGACAACTGGGATGGCATGGACTACGAGCTGGGCACGGCGAAGGTGCCGTGGCGCTACTGGCAGGCGGTCGAGCAGGGCGCGCCAGACCCCTTGGCGCGCAAGGCCACGGTTGAGTTCGAACCGATCCGCAGGCGCTTGAACCCGGACTGACGCTTCTCACTCTTTCGTGAAACTTCTTGCAACACTCAGTACGCGGGTATATACACGTATCCATGCTGACCAGTGAATGCATCTGTACCCACCTACGTCGCGCCGCCCGCGGGGTGAGCCGGCATTACGACGAAGCCCTTGCCGGCTTCGGGGTCAATGTCGCCCAGTTTTCCCTGCTGCGGCACCTGCAGCGGCTCGACCGACCCAGCATCACAGCCCTGGCCGAAGCCATGGGGCTCGAGCGCAGTACCCTGGGCCGCAACCTGCGTGTGCTGGAGGCGGATGGGCTGGTAGCGCTGGGGGATGGTGACGACCAGCGTAACCGCGTGGTGCTGTTGACCGAGGCGGGCAAGCAACTGCTGCACGTTGCCCACCCAGCCTGGGAGCAGGCCCAGAAAGAACTGGTTGAACGGCTTGGGGTGGGGCAGCGGGATGAACTGGTGCGACTGCTGGAACAACTGGCCTGAAGTGAAACGACTATAAGCGGGTATATACCCGCAAAACCTTGCGATGTGCTGGAGATAACGACAATGACTTCGGTGTGGCGAACCAGCGGATGGGTGTTGGTGGGGGCGGCCTTGATACTGGCGCTGTCTCTGGGCGTACGGCACGGCTTTGGCCTGTTTCTGGGGCCGATGAGTGCTGATTTCGGCTGGGGGCGTGGGGTGTTTGCCTTCGCCATTGCCCTGCAGAACCTGATCTGGGGCCTGGCGCAGCCGTTCGCCGGCGCCTTGGCCGACCGGCTTGGCGCGGCGCGGGTGGTCATCATCGGCGGTATTCTCTATGCCGTCGGTTTGATCTTGATGGGCTTGGCTGATTCGCCCTGGTCGTTGTCGCTGAGTGCGGGCTTGCTGATCGGCATCGGCCTGTCTGGCACGTCGTTCTCGGTCATTCTCGGTGTGGTCGGGCGTGCCGTGCCGGCCGAAAAGCGCAGCATGGCCATGGGGATCGCCAGCGCTGCCGGGTCATTCGGCCAGTTCGCCATGTTGCCGGGCACCCAAGGCCTGATTCAGTGGCTGGGCTGGTCGGCAGCGTTGCTGGTACTGGGCCTTTTGGTGGCGTTCATCGTGCCTTTCGTCGGCCTGCTGCGCGATCGCCCGTTACCCAGTCACGGTGCCGAGCAGACCCTGGGCCAGGCGCTGCGCGAGGCGTGCACGCACTCTGGCTTCTGGTTGCTGGCGTTGGGCTTTTTTGTCTGTGGCTTCCAGGTCGTATTCATTGGCGTTCACCTGCCGGCCTACCTGGTTGATCAGCACCTGGCTGCGGCCACCGGTACGACAGTGCTGGCGCTGGTCGGCCTGTTCAACATCGTCGGTACCTTCACTGCTGGCTGGTTGGGCGGGCGCATGTCCAAGCCGCGCCTGCTGACCGGGTTGTACCTGCTGCGTGCGGTGGTGATCGTGCTGTTCCTGTGGGCGCCGGTGAGCGAGTTCAGTGCTTACCTGTTCGGCATTGCCATGGGGCTGCTGTGGTTGTCCACGGTTCCGTTGACCAATGGCACCGTGGCCACGGTGTTCGGGGTGCGTAACCTGTCCATGCTGGGCGGTATCGTGTTCCTGTTCCATCAGTTGGGTGCGTTCCTGGGGGGCTGGCTGGGTGGGGTGGTGTATGACCGTACCGGTAGCTACGACCTGGTCTGGCAGATTTCCATCCTGCTCAGCTTGTTGGCCGCTGCCCTTAACTGGCCGGTGCGCGAACGCCCGGTTTCACGCCTGCAGGCACAGGCTGCATGAACCGTTACCTGGTCCGCGGGCTGTTGGCTATTGCCGTGGTGCTGGTGCTGGCACTGGTGTGGTGGGGCTGGCATCAGGGAGGGATGGCGTTGATGCAACTGGGCATGGGTGTTTGTTAGGCGCTACCCTGCAAGTTCAAAGGTAGCGATGCAGGAGAGACGAGTCATGCGTGCACATTGGTTGACGGTGCCGGTGCTGGCCCTGCTTGCCAGTACATCAAGCTGGGCTGCAGATTGCCCGGCGTTGTTGCAGGGCAGCCTGCCGGAATTGCGCGGTAAGGGGCAGGTCGACCTCTGCGAGCGCTTTGCCGGCAAGCCGCTCGTGGTGGTGAATACTGCCAGTTATTGCGGTTTTGCCCCGCAGTTCGAGGGGCTTGAGGCGACGTACAAGGAATATCACGAGCAAGGCCTGGAAATGCTCGGCGTACCGTCCAATGACTTCAAGCAGGAAGACGCCGACAGTGAGAAGACTGCCAAGGTTTGCTATGCCAACTACGGTGTCACCTTCACCATGACCAAGACGCAGGCGGTGCGGGGCAAGGATGCGATACCGCTGTTTGCGGAGCTGGCCAGCCAGAGCAGTGCGCCGAAGTGGAATTTCTACAAGTATGTTGTCGATCGCAAGGGCAAGGTGATCGGTAACTTCTCCAGCCTGACCAAACCGGATGATCCTGCGTTCCGCGCCGCTATCGAAAAGGCCATCGCCTCACAGCAGTAACCAGGCTGTGCTTGGTGCGGCTTTTGCGTCTAAGCGCGCGGTAGTTCAGGCGACGCAGATTGCGGCTTCAGGAGGCCGAGCGCAGGCCTCCTGAAGTCGCGAAGATCAAGATCAAAAACAGGAAGTGGCTGGCTGCGGGTGACTTCACCGGGCATGCACGGTAATCGCCACCAACCGCACCACCACCGGCCGGACCACCAGCACACACACAAATGCCACCGGCATCGCCAGCTGATAGGCCTTGAGCACATTGCCCAGATACTCCGGGGTAACCCCGGCATTGGCCGCCGTGATCACGAAGCACATCAACAGCGCCATGATCGACGACATGTAGAACGCGAAAACGTAGGGGGTAGCGACCGGGTGCAATTTACGTCGACTGCGCGATCGGGGCAGGTTGCTCATGCGAACTCCTGAAAACTGAGTGGAAGCGCAGATTAGCAACCTGCACGCCTGCAGCTGTAGACCCGCGGCATTGAGTTCTTTATAAAGAAATTCTTACGAATCCAGGCGCTCCCCATGGACCTGCTCAACGCCATTCGCTGCTTCATCAAAGTGGTCGAAGCCGGTAGCATCGCCGCTGGTGCCCGTATCCTCGGCCTTAGTCCGGCAGCCGTCAGCCAGAACCTGGCGCGGCTGGAAAGCCACCTGCAAGTTCGCCTGCTCAGTCGAACCACCCGCAGCATGGCCATGACGCCCTCTGGCGCCCAGTATTACGAGCGTGTAAAGCATATCGAGCGTGATTTGGCCCTGGCCGAACAGGCGGTGACAACGCCCGACAGCGAGCCTCAGGGGCGGCTGTGCATTGCCTCGACCTCTGCCTTCGGCCGCCATGTGCTGGCGCCATTGATTCCTGCTTTCAGTGCCCGCTACCCTTTACTTTCGATAGAGTTGGTAACGACTGATCGTCGGGTCAACCATGCCCGTGAAGACGTTGACGTGAGCCTGCGCATTGCCCCGCAGCTCGAAGACCAGCTGTTGGCCCGGCGCATCGCCCGCATCCCGTTCATTTGTTGTGCCTCACCCGGATACCTGCAAAGTGCTGGCGTACCTGCCACGCCCGAGGCCTTGCGCGGGCACCGTTGCCTGGTGTTTCGCTATCCGGTGGATGGCCGCTTCTTGCGCTGGGGCTTCATGCGGGACGGCCTGCGCTTCGAAGCGGAATTCGGCACTGTATTGATCAGCGACGATATCGATGCCCTGACCCAGATGGCCTTGCACGATGGTGGCATCACCCGTCTGGCCGAGTTCATCGTGCGGCCGCACCTGGCCTCGGGGGCCTTGGTGCCGCTGTTCGAATACTGCGACAGCAGCCAGGCTTACGCCCAGACCGAGCCCATGGACATCTACCTGTGCCTGGCCGATCGCTTTGCCATGACCACCAAGGTGCGCGCATTCATGGACTATCTGCGCGAATGCCTGGGCGACAGCTGGCAAGTGCAGGCATGAAAAAAACCGCCACGAGGGCGGTTTTCATGTAACGCACAGGAATCAGAAGCGGTAGGTAAGGGATGCACCGATACCGTGAGCGCTGTTCTCGTACTTGGCCTGGTAGCTGCCTTTCAACAGCCCTTGTTGTTGCGAGCTTGGCAGGTTGTTGACCTTGGTATCCTCTTCCCACAGATACGAATAGGCAACGTCGATGGTCATGTCATCGTTCGGGCTCCAGCCGGCACCAAAGCTGACCGCTTTACGATCGCCAGTCGGAATGCGTGGCGAGCGATCATGGTTGTTGGTGGGCGACTGGTCGACGGAGAAGCCTGCGCGCAGGGTCCACTCCTTGTTCACCTTGTAGGACGCACCAATGGCGTGGGCCCAGGTGTCGTGCCAGTTCTGCTCTTCGGTGATGGTCTTCAACGGGTAGCCTGCCGGCGCTTCGTTCTCGACGACGATGCTTTCCAGGCGGCTCCAGCGCGTCCAGGTGCTACCCGCATACAGTGTCCAATGGTCATCCAGTTCATGAGTGACCGAGAAGTCCACTGACTCTGGTGTCTTGATTTTCAGGCTGGCGTCGAACTTGCCGTTCAGGCCAAGCTGTGGAATCGGGTAGGAAACGCGGGTATTGCCTTCAAGCTTGTAGTCGACCATCGAGTGATAGGTCAGGCCCAGACGGGTACGGTCCGTAGCTTGCACCATAACGCCGATGTTGTAACCGATCGCAGTGTCGTCGCCCTTGATCTTGGTCTCGCCATCAGGGCCATTGGGCCCCAGGAGGGCCTTGCTGCTCAGGTTCGAACCCAGTTCACCCTTGATACGGTTGATAGTCGGGCCAAAACCGATCGACACTTTGTCGTTGAATGCGTAGCTGACGGTTGGCTGGAAGGTGACAACCTCGACCTTGCTCTTCTTGCCCCAGTAGCGTGCAGCGTCATCGCTGCCGTAGTCGGTGATCAGGCCATATGGCACGTAAACGCCGAAGCCAACGCTCCAGTGATCATCAATCGGTTTGACGTAATAGCCCATGGGTACGCCGACGAGAGGCACCATGTCACCATCGGTTTCCCCCCCGAAGTTGCTGCCTGGGCCCGATATGTCGGTCTTGGCGATGACGGCAGCGCCGCCCACGGTGAATTGTTCGCGCTTGAGGCGGGACATGCCGGCCGGGTTGCCATACACAGTGCTGGCATCTTCGGCAGAGGACGAGCGCCCCGCAAAACCGGTTCCCATGCCGCTGATACTTTGTTCGTTCAGCGCGAACCCGGCGGCGAGCAGTTGGCTGGAAGCAAGCGCAACAGCTACGCCGAGGGAGGTTTTGAGCATTACTTTTTTCATTATTAGAAAACTCCTTGGGTCTCCGGGGCGAAAAGCTACCAACAAATCACGCGCCGCGCTATAGGCTCAATCGCAGGAGTTAGTGCGGTTTTGTAGGACAATCCGACCAAAATTCCATTTTTTCCGGTTTACTTGTAGGACGCGTCTCAAGATGCCTGTGGCAATTTCTGATCTATGCAGGCATGCCAGGCGTGGGTGAAGTCGCGCAGACGACCCTGGGGGTTGAAAATCTGCCGCCAGATTCGCGCCAGTGCCAGTAGATCGTCCGCCGCAGGCAATGGGGTGGCCTGCTCTTCGATGAGCATCCAGGCAATGGCAGTGGAATAGCGCAGGTTGACGGTGAGCTCCAGGTGCGGGCCACCCAGGAAGGCGTGCTGGCTGGCCAGGCCGCGGACCAGGCTGGCCAGGTCGGGGTCACGGGCCAGGTATTCGTCCCAGAGCGCCTGGTGACGATGTTCGCCGATGCGGTAAAGGCCGTGCCCACGTCGGTCGTGCAGGGCTGAGCCGAGTGCTGACTGGCTGGCGGCGATACCCAGTAGCAAGGCTTCGGCGCTGGCGCAGTGACGGTTCAGGTAGACCAGGGTGGGTCGGATCACATACTGACACAATTCATTCGCCGCAATACCCATGATGCCCTCGAGCAGGTAAGGGCCGGACGGGCGCTGGAGCTTGGCAGCTGGTGAATGGTCAGGCCCGCCGGGAGCGGAAAGCACCGCTCGAGTTGAAGTGTAGTGTGATAATCGTGGTGTAAAGAGCTGTTTTTAAATCGATTACTGCCTGATGCTCCGGGCTATATGCCCTAAGGCAATTACGCCAAAAGCGTTCAGGCAGTCTTGCGATTGGATGATTCAGCGCTTGAATACCCCGGTATTCGCCGGTCACGCGGTGAGCGACTGACGCGTCCGGGCGATCACCGCCTGCAGCGGTTCATGACGGCTGTACTGCTCGTGGTACAGGCGTTCGGTGTGGCAGGCAACGCCGTGTTCGTCTACCAAGGTAAAGCTGAAGCTGCCCTTGCGTGGGGCAACGATAAGGCACTTCAACGGCGAGAAGGCCTGGGAGAGGGTGCCAATGGCAGCCTGAATCTGATGATGAGTTTGCATATTGTTGGAGGTTCCTGCTTTAAACACGGGGGATATGATCCGTGCATGATAGAAACGTTCCAGTGACGCCTTTATTAAGGGACGAACGAACCTGACTGGAACAGGGCAGCCAGAGGGGGCGCAATCAAATGTGGGCGCTTGGGCTGACTGGTAGGTACTTCGGAAGGCAGGCAGCACGCCGGGGCCAAGGTTCTAGGCCGTCGAGGTGGGATCCTGATCAATCTGTCATGTGATTCGTGCTTGCGCAGCGTAAGGCTGGCGAGGGAATCATTGAATGGGCCGGTCCTTGTTTCAGCAGGGACGCTCTTGGGGGGAGCGAGTCTGCAAGGACGCTTGCGGCCAGAATTGACTTTCAGCTTGGTACTAACGAGGGGCACCTTACCGGAAGCGAAGATGTTTGGCAAGCACTACGTTTGTTCAGGTGAGCCGCGCAGTATGGCGCGAATTTTCGCTGCTGGGAAGAGGGGGTAAATGGCCCGAATGCCGTCCGATGTGCCCTTTTCGTGCACCCAAATGGAGGTTTATGGTGCACTTGTTCACATTCGGGGCAGCGCTTGTAACGGCTTGGCAACACCACCCAGCAGCCTCGCCAATGCCTTGACTGCGTGGTTAAGTCAATGAAAAAAAACACTATTTTTAGCTGGTGAAAAAATCGTCAGTTTGACCAAAGCCCCCAATTCACGGGGGTTTGAGGGGTGTGAGAGGGGGTTGTCCACCGAGTTATCCACAGGAACTGTGGATTGTCCCGAGCGCTTGCTCTAGCACGGGCGTGCCAGCAATGGGATGAACTGTCCGACAATCGCCATGCTCCAACAGACCGGTTGGTCATCCACCTGGAAACGTCAAGAAAAGATCATTGAAATTTTTTTCAATCCTCCAGAAATCGACAGGCCAGGGCGAGAAAAAAAGAGTAGAGTGGCGCGCCTTTCGAGTTACCAAACCTGTTGCTCATGAAGTTTCGCGGTAAACACCTTTCCAGCCCCGCTGCATCGACACCTGCACCTCCTGCCAAACGCTTTTCCCTGAAAGTGGCCTTGTGGTTGCTCGACAGCCCGCGCCTAGGCGACAACCCTCAGGTCAAGCACCTGGCCGGGCGCTTGCTGAAGCAGCCGGCGCGCCAAGGTGTGGTTGTGGCGCAGAGCCGCCTGGGGCAGATGCTGTGCCGCGATTGTGGCAACGCCCGTGACCGGCGTATAGGCCATGAGCTGCTGCGTCAGGCTGCCCGCGCAGGGGATCGGCGGGCGCAGCTGGAGTACGCTCGGCTGTGTCAGCACAACGAGCCGGAGCAGGCGCGCTATTGGCTTGAGCTTGCGGCAGGGCAGGGGTCGCAGGAAGCGCGGCGCTTGTTGCGACAGTGGTTTTCTGTCTGAGCTTTTTTGCCTGCGCGGGCCCTTTCGCGAGCAATCACCGATGTGTGTCCACCGTGGTAGGAGCGGGTTTACCCGCGAATACGGTGGCGGCGGCAACGGTGAACGGCGGGTGGAAATTGGCCAGCAGGCCCGGCCCTTTCGCGGGTAAACCCGTCCCTACGGCGGCCTGTGTTCAACCCCCGATGCGTGTGTAGGAGCGGGTTTACCCGCGAATATGGTGGCGGCAGCAACGGTGAATGGCGGGTGGAAATTGGCCAGCAGGCCCGGCCCTTTCGCGGGTAAACCCGCTCCTACGGCGGCCTGTGTTCAACCTCCAATGCGTGTGTAGGAGCGGGTTTACCCGCGAATACGGTGGTGGCGGCAACGGTGAACGGCGGGTGGAGATTGGCCAGCAGGGCCGGCCTCTTCGCGGGTGAACCCGCTCCTACGGGCGACCGTGCAGGCATTACCTTTGCCTTCAGGCTTGCGCAGCGGGCAGGCCCGCGATGAGGCCGATGCAGGCAACACGCCAGTCAGGCTGATAAGCTGCACTCAATTTGCATCAGAGCGTTCGGGGTAAGCATGACAGTGGATCTGGCCAGCATTCTGCTGGGCTTGGTGGCAGGCGTAATACCCTGCCTGGTGTGGGTCATGCAGGTGCAGCGCCGCCAGGGCGCACGGCAAGGTGAGCAGGCCTTGCTCGAAGAGCGCCTCAACGCTGCCCAACTTGCCCAGGCTGGCCTGCAGGCACAACTGGACGCCAGTCGCGACGAGGTCAGCGACCTCAGTGAGGCCAACGCCGTCAAACAGGCCCAGCTGGCCGCCCAAGGCCGTGAGCTGGAGCTGCTGCAGATCGACCGCGACAATGCCCGTGATGCGGCCCACGCCTGGAGCCTTGAGCGCGCCAACCGCGAAGCCGAACTGCGCCGCCTGGAAGCGCAAACCGCGCGCCTGGACGCAGAACTGCGTGAACAGCAGGAAAGCCACCAGCAACGCCTGGAAGACCTGCAGGAGGCCCGTGACACTTTGCGCGCCCAGTTCGCCGACATGGCCACCAAGATCTTCGACGAGCGCGAGCAGCGCTTCGCCCAGACCAGCCAGCAGCACCTTGGCCAGTTGCTCGACCCGCTCAAGGAGCGCATCCAGGCCTTCGAAAAACGCGTGGAGGAAAGCTATCAACAAGAGGCCCGCGAGCGCTTCTCGCTGGGCAAGGAGCTGGAGCGCCTGCAACAGCTCAACCTGCGCCTGTCCGACGAAGCCACCAACCTTACCCAGGCCTTGAAGGGCCAGAAAACCCAGGGTAACTGGGGTGAGCTTATCCTCGAACGCGTGCTGGAGCATGCTGGCCTGGAAAAGGGCCGCGAATACCAGACCCAGGTCAGCCTGAAAAGCGCCGATGGCGAGCGTTTCCAGCCGGATGTGCTGATCATGCTGCCCGGCGACAAGCAGGTGGTGGTGGACGCCAAGGTCAGCCTCACTGCGTACCAGCAGTTCGTTGCCGGCAACGACGAAGCTGCGCTCAAGCAGCATGTGCAGTCGCTGCGCAGCCACGTCAAAGGCCTGTCGAGCAAGGACTACAGCCGCCTTGAAGGCCTGCACAGCCTGGATTTCGTGTTGTTGTTCGTGCCCATCGAGGCGGCCTTTTCGGCGGCCCTGCAGGCTGAGCCGAACCTGTTCCAGGAGGCCTTCGACCGGCAGATCGTGATTGTCAGCCCTACCACGTTGCTGGCGACCTTGCGAGTGATCGACAGCCTGTGGAAGCAGGAGCGTCAAGGGCAGAACGCCCGCGAAATTGCCGAGCGTGCCGGCTGGCTCTACGACAAGTTCGTGCTGTTCATCCAGGACCTGGACGAGCTGGGCAGCCGCTTGCAGCAGGTAGACAAGGCTTATGCCGCCGCGCGCAACAAGCTGTGCGAAGGGCGTGGCAACCTGGTCAGCCGCAGCGAGCAGCTTAAGCTACTGGGCGCCCGTGCCAGCAAGAGCTTGCCGGCAGACCTGCTGGAGCGGGCGCTGTCCGACGAGGCGCTGCCCGACGTAGCGGTTACTGAGCCAGGCTCAGATGGCGATTGAGCAGGGCGCGCAAGGCCGCGGGCTTGACCGGTTTGGCCAGGTAGTCCAGCCCTGATGCATGTACCAGGGCGATGGTTTCCTTGCTGCCGTCGGCGCTGATCACTACACCGGGTACCGGCTCACCCAGCCGTGCTCGAAGCCAGCCCATCAGTCCGGTGCCGGTCTCGCCGTCGTCCAGGTGGTAGTCCACCAATGCCAGGTGCGGGCGCATGCCTTTGGCCAGCAGGGCTTCGCATTCGGCCTGGTTGCGCGCGGTCCATACCTGGCAACCCCAGCGGCTCAGCAGGCTGTTCATGCCGATCAGGATGCTGTCTTCGTTGTCCACGCATAGCACGTGCAACCCGGCCAGTGGCTGGCCGCCCTGTTGTTCCACGGGCGCGCTTGGCGCCGCGGCGGCCTGGCGTGCAATCGGTACGCTGACGCGGAACACCGTGCCCTTGCCTGGCCATGAGCGTACCTCCAGCGGATGCCCCAGCACCCGACACAGACCGTCTGCGATGGCCAGGCCCAAGCCTAGCCCCTTCTCGGCACGGGTCTGGTGGCTGTCCAGGCGCTTGAACTCCTGAAAGATCACTTGCAGCTTATCGTCAGCAATGCCCGGGCCACGGTCCCAGACCTCCAGCCACAGGCGCTCGCCCTGTCGGCGCGCGCCTAGCAGGATCGGGCTCTTGCCGTAGCGCAGGGCATTGGTGAGGAAGTTCTGCAGCACCCGGCGTAGCAGTTTCATGTCGCTGTCTACCCGCAGGCGGCTACCGCGCAGGCGGAACTCCAGGCCCTTCTCGGCCGCCAGCAACTTGAACTCGGCGCCCAGGGTGTCGAACAGCTCGTTGAGGGCGAAGGGTTTGGCATCCGGGGTGATCTTGCCGTTTTCCAGGCGCGAGATGTCCAGCAGATCGCTGATCAGCTCTTCAGCCGAGCGCAGCGAGCTGTCCATGTGCTGTACCAACTGCTGGGCCTCTTCATTCATGCCCTCGGCCTGTTGCGACAAGGCGGCAGAGAAAAGCCGTGCGGCATTCAACGGTTGCATCAGGTCATGGCTGACGGCGGCCAGGAAGCGGGTCTTGGACTTGCTCACCGCTTCGGCCTGGCTCTTGGCTTCGGACAGCGCCTGGTTCAACTGCGACAGTTCGTGGGTGCGCTCCGCCACGCGTTGTTCAAGGCGTTCGTTGGCATCGCGCAGGGCCTGCTCGGCTTCGCGGAACGGGGTGATGTCGGTGAAGCTCATGACAAAGCCGCCGCCCGGCATCGGGTTGCCGATCAGCTCGATCACCCGGCCATTGGGGAACAGCCGCTCGGAGGAGTGCGCGCGGCCCTGACGCATCCAGTGCAGCCGCCGCGCCACATGCACTTGCGCTTCGCCGGGGCCGCACAGGCCGCGCTCGGCGTTGTAGCGGATGATATCGGCAATCGGTCGCCCTACGCTGATCAGCCCGTCCGGGTAGTTGAACAGCTCCAGGTAGCGGCGGTTCCAGGCCACCAGGTGCAAGTTCTGGTCGACCACGCTGATGCCTTGGTTGATGTTCTCGATGGCGCCTTGCAGCAGGGCGCGGTTGAACTGCAGCACCTCACTGGCTTCGTCAGCGATGCGCACCACGTCTTCCAGCTGCATGTCGCGGCCTTCGATGGCCGCTTTGACCACGGCGCGGGTCGAGGAGGTACCGAGTACCCCGGCCAGCAGGCGTTCGGTGTGCTCGATCCAGTCGCCATCGGCGTTCTGGTTCGGGTTGAAGCCCTTGCCCTGGCGGTAGGCAAAGCGGATGAAGCTCTGCCGTGCGCGCTCTTCCCCGACAAAGCGCGAGGCCAGGGTCAACAGGTCGTCGATCTGCACCGCCAGCAGCGGCTTGCTGCTGGGCCGCGCGCTGGTCTGCTGGCCAATGAACCGGCCGGCCTGCCAGTGCTCGGAAACCCGTGTGCGCGACAGCACCGAAACCCAGGCGAACAGGGTGAAGTTGCCCGCCAGTGACAGCACCACACCTTGGGTCAGTGGACTGATCGGCAGGTTCAGCGGGTTGCCGTGCAGCCACGCCAGGCCAGGGAACAACTGCAACGACCAGCCCAGGCTGTGCGCGGCAATCGGCAGCACCAAGGTGTAGAACCACAGGAAAATGCCAGCGGCCAGGCCGGCGAACACACCGCGACGGTTGGCCTGCTTCCAGTACAGCGCGCCAAGCATGGCCGGGGTGAGCTGGGTCACAGCGGCAAAGGCGATCTGGCCGATGGTCGCCAGGCTGGCGGTGGAACCCAGCAGGCGGTAGCTGACATAGGCCAGCAGCAGGATCACCACGATGGTTACCCGGCGAACCGAAAGCATCCAGTGGCGGAACGCTTCGAAAGGCCGCTCGGCGTTGTTGCGGCGCAGCAGCCAGGGCAGCAGCATGTCGTTGGACACCATGGTCGACAGCGCCACGGCCTCGACGATCACCATGCCAGTGGCCGCCGATGCGCCGCCGATGAACGCCAGCAGGGCAAGGCTCGGGTGCGCCTCGGCCAGGGGCAGGCTGATGACGAACGAGTCGGAGATCACCGTGCCGGGCAGCATCATCTGCCCGGCCAGGGCAATCGGCACCACGAACAGCGCGGCCAGTGCCAGGTACATGGGGAATACCCAGCGCGCCAGGCGCAAGTCCTGCGGTTCGATGTTCTCGACCACGGTAACGTGGAACTGCCGGGGCAGGCAGATGATTGCCATCATCGCCACGGCGGTTTGCACCACCATGGACGGCCAATTGATGGTTTCTTTCCAATAGTCCTGCAAGTGGATCGACTGGCGGGCCTGGCTGAACAGGTCGTCGAAGCCGTCATACAGGTTGAAAACGATGAAGATGCCCACGGCAAGAAACGCCAGCAGCTTGATCAGCGATTCGAAGGCGATCGCCAGGACCATGCCGCGGTGGTGCTCGGTCACATCCAGGCTGCGGGTACCGAAGACGATGGCGAACAGCGCCAGTACCAGCGATATCACCAGCGCGGTGTCCTGCACGCGGGTGCCGGTGGCGTCGGCGTTGGCGCCGATCAACAGGTTCACGCCCAGTACGATGCCCTTGAGCTGCAGGGCGATATACGGCAGCACGCCGACCAGGCAGATCAGCGCCACCACCACTGCCAGGGTCTGCGACTTGCCGTAGCGTGCGGCAATGAAGTCGGCGATCGAGGTGATGTTCTGCTGCTTGCTGATCAACACCATCTTCTGCAGCACCCACGGCGCGAAGATCAGCAGCAGTACCGGGCCCAGGTAGATGGGCAGGAATGCCCAAAGCTGTTCGGCGGCCTGGCCGACCGCGCCGAAAAAGGTCCAGCTGGTGCAGTACACGGCCAGCGACAGGCTGTACACCCAGGCACGCAGCTTTGGCGGCAATGGCGTGCTGCGGCGGTCGCCATAGAAGGCGATGGCGAACATGATGGCCATATAGGCCAGGGCGACCACGGCGATCAGCCCGCTGGACAACGACATGAAGACTCCGAAGCAAAAAGGTAACGCGGTCCCGATCAATCAGTCTGGCACGCAAGTGCCGCTTCGTCAGCGCAGACGATGGTTGTAGGAGCGGGTTCACCCGCGAATAGGCCGGAACAGGCAACATCAACCCCTGCGGGTACCCAACCCATAGAACACCCCTGCCAGTATCACCGACAACACCAGCAGGTAGAAGACTGCCCCCGGCCACAGGTGTACCAGTGCAAACCCCACCATCACCGGCCCCAGCGCCGCCCCCAGGTTGGACAGGTTCTGCGCGCCGTAATACACCCCGCGCAAGTGCTCCGGTGCGATCAGGTCGATAAACATGTACTCGGCCGGGATCACGATGATTTCGCCCAGCGTGAACACCAGCATCGCCAGGCACCAGGCCAGTACCGAGCCCGCCAGCGCAAAACCCAGCAAGCCGGCGATGAACAGGCCCATGCCGGCCAACAGCCACGGCATCAGGCGCTGGCGGCTGATGCGCCGGCCAATCAGGTACTGCAAGGCAATGACCGTCACGGCGTTGGTGGTGACCAGATAGCCGATCAGCCGTGCCGCTTCGGCCGGGTTGCTGGTGACCACCAGGTACTGGGACAGGTAGGCGGTGAACTGGCCGAACACCACCGCGCTCAGCACCCCACCCACGGTAAAGCACACCAGCCGACGATCCCGCGCCAGCCCCAGCGCCACCTGGCCGAAGCCGGCCGCAGGTTTGTCCGGCGCGCTGGCCTGCAGGCTGCGATCACCCAGGCGCCAGTAAGCCAGGCACATGGCCAGGCCAAGCAGGGCAGAGGCGAGGAACGGCACATGGTCGTTCAGTTCAAGCATGGCCACGCCCAGCAACGGGCCGGTGGCGTAGCCGACGTTGCTGAGGGTGTACTTGATGGCGAATACCTCGGCCCGCTCATCCACCGGCAGTAACGCGCAGAAGCCCGCCTTGGCAGCAATGTCGACCACTGCCAGGGCCAGGTTGATCAACACCAGACAAAAGAAGAACGGCAGTGCCGAACGGCTGGCGACCGCGCCGACGAAGGCCAGGGCGAACAGCAGGGTACTGGCGCTGACCAGCGTGTGGTTGCTCAAGGTGTCGACCAGATGGCCACCGTACAGACTCAATAGCGAGGCGACGATCAGCGCGCCACCGATCAGCAGGCCGATCTGGCTGATCGGCAGCTGGAAATTGTCGGCCAGGTAAACCACCAGGTAGGGCAGGGTGAGGGCGCGGGCGACGGTAAGCGCGAAGGTGGTGGTGAGCAGCAGGCGAACGGTGTGCGGGTAGCGTTTTATGGCGGCGAGCATTGCCACGTCCTTGTTGTGCGGGTTTGCCGAGCACAAGCATAAGCCACATGCGGTCCTTGCAGCAGCACCGGCAACGTTCAAGAGAAGATGGCAATGCTCCGGCTGGCTCACAGCCTTTCGCGACACAAGGCCGCTTCACGGACAAAGGGCGACAGGCGGAGGATTGACAGTCTGTCAGGCTCGGGGAATACTCTCGCAAAATTCATATATATGTTTATATAACAAGACGAGAGCGAGACCCATGCACCCATTGACCGGTGATGCTCGACTGCCCCGCTACCAACAACTGCGCGACCACATGGTCGCGCAAATTGCCAACAACCGCTGGCGCCCGGGGGAAGCGATCCCGACCGAAGCAGCCTTGGCCACCGAGTTCGACCTGTCGATCGGTACCGTGCGCAAGGCCGTCGATGTCCTGGTGGCCGAAGGCGTGCTGGAGCGCCAGCAGGGCCGAGGCACCTTCATTCGCCGCCCACAGTTCCAGTCGTCGCTGTTCCGCTTCTTCCGTTTCGAGGCCGCCAATGGCGAGCGCATAGTGCCGGAAAGCCGCATTCTTTCCATCGAGTCGCTTCCGGCGCCTTCGGCAGTGGCCGAGGCATTGGGCCTGGCAGGGGAGGCAGAAGTGATCCGCATCGTTCGCACACGTCTGCTTGGCGCCCAGCCGGTGCTGGCCGAAGAAATCTGGCTGCCGCGCCAAACCTTCCAGCCGCTGCTGGACGTGGATTTGAACAGCAAGGGCCCACTGCTGTACCCGATCTACGAAGCGCTGTGCGGTCAGGTGGTCGCCTACGCCGAAGAAACCCTGACCGCCGAAGCGGTCGACGCGGTGCATGGCCGCTTGCTGCAACTGCCGGCCGACAGCCCGGTGGTCGTGATCGAGCGCCTGGCCCGCGACTATGCCGGCAAACCTCTGGAATGGCGCCGCTCGCGCGGCCATGCGCAGCACTTCCGCTACCGCATCGACATTCGCTAAACCGGTCGCTTCACCCTTTTACCTGTCTGCGCCGTGCTGCCATGGCGCAGTGGCTTCGCCTGCCCGTCACACCACGAATAGAAGGATAACAATCATGTTCAGCTGGTATCGCGAGATCACCTCACGGGAACGCAAGACATTCTGGGCCTGTTTCGGCGGCTGGTCGCTCGATGCGCTGGAAGTGCAGATGTTCGGCCTGGCCATCCCCGCGCTGATCGCCGCATTCTCCCTGACCAAGGGCGATGCCGGCCTGATCAGTGGCCTGACCCTGGTGACCTCGGCAGTCGGCGGCTGGCTGGGTGGCACACTGTCCGACCGCTATGGTCGCGTGCGTACCCTGCAATGGATGATTCTCTGGTTCTCGTTCTTCACCTTCCTTTCGGCGTTTGTCACCGGTTTCTACCCGTTGCTGTTCGTCAAGGCCATGCAAGGGTTTGGCATCGGTGGCGAATGGGCAGCCGGCGCTGTGCTGATGGCCGAAACCATCAACCCCAGGTATCGCGGCAAGGTCATGGGCACGGTGCAGAGTGCCTGGGCTGTGGGGTGGGGCCTGGCGGTGGCACTGTTTACGCTGATCTACTCACTGGTGCCGCAGGAGTTTGCCTGGCGGGTGATGTTCTTCGTCGGTCTGCTGCCATCGCTGCTGATCATTTGGGTACGC
Organism: Pseudomonas sp. KCJK9058; assembly: GCF_046230975.1. Classification (NCBI taxonomy): domain Bacteria; kingdom Pseudomonadati; phylum Pseudomonadota; class Gammaproteobacteria; order Pseudomonadales; family Pseudomonadaceae; genus Pseudomonas; species Pseudomonas sp. KCJK9058. Next base: position 51,193 of record NZ_JBJJLR010000007.1, on the reverse strand, counting down.
CGCAACGTGCCCGAGCCGGACAGCTTCCAGCGCCTGCAAAAGGAAAAGGCCATCCCTTCCAGCTTCTTGCAGTCGATGGCTGGCATCTTCCGCCCGGAACTGCTGCGTGTGACCCTGCTGGGCGGCTTGCTCGGCCTGGGTGCCCACGGTGGCTACCACGCGGTGATGACCTGGTTGCCGACCTTCCTCAAGACAGAGCGCAACCTTTCGGTGCTGAACTCGGGCGGTTACCTGGCGGTGATCATCCTGGCCTTCTGGTGCGGCTGCGTGGTCAGCGGCCTGCTGATCGACCGTATTGGCAGGCGCAAGAACATCCTGCTGTTCGCCCTGTGCTGTGTACTGACCGTGCAGGCCTACGTGTTTTTCCCGCTGACCAATACCCAGATGCTGTTCCTCGGCTTCCCGCTGGGCTTTTTTGCCGCCGGCATCCCGGCCAGCCTGGGTGCGTTTTTCAATGAGCTGTACCCGGCTGACGTGCGCGGCGCCGGGGTGGGCTTTTGCTACAACTTCGGTCGCGTGCTGTCGGCCGTGTTCCCGTTCCTGGTCGGGCACATGAGCGAGTCGATGTCGCTGGGCAGTGCCATCGGCATCGATGCCGGCATCGCGTATGGCGTTGCGGTGATCGCAGCCCTGTGCCTGCCCGAAACCCGTGGCCGCAACCTTGAATCTGCACCTGTGCCGGAAACGGCCGGTGCCGTCGCCAAGTAACCTGAACGTGTTTGTATGAGAACCATGCCCGACGCACCCGCTTTGCACCTGACTGCCGTCGACAGCCACGCCCACGTGTTCAGCCGTGGGCTGAACCTGGCCAGCCAGCGGCGTTATGCGCCCAGCTACGATGCGCCGCTGGGCGACTACCTGGGCCAACTGCGGGCCCATGGTTTCAGCCATGGCGTACTGGTCCAGCCCAGCTTCCTGGGTACCGACAACCGCTACCTGCTCAGCGCCTTGCAGACCGTGCCAGGGCAACTGCGCGGGGTGGTGATGCTGGAGCGGGAGGTCGAGCGGGCGACCTTGGCGGAAATGGCCCGGTTGGGAGTCAGGGGGGTACGCCTCAACCTCATGGGGCAAGACATGCCTGACCTGACCGGCGCGCAGTGGCGGCCCCTGCTGGAGCGCATCGGCGAGCAGGGTTGGCACGTGGAACTGCACCGTCAGGTGGCGGACATCCCAGTGCTGGTGCGGGCATTGCAGCCTTACGGGCTGGACATCGTGATTGACCATTTCGGCCGCCCGGATGCCCGCCTTGGCCTGGGCCAGCCGGGGTTTGCCGAACTGCTGACCCTGAGCGGTCGGGGCAAGGTGTGGGTGAAGGTGTCCGGCATCTACAGGCTGCAGGGCTCGCCGGAAGAGAACCTGGCATTCGCCCGTCAGGCGCTGTGCGCACTGGAAGCCCATTACGGCGCAGAGCGGTTGATGTGGGGCAGTGACTGGCCGCATACCCAGCATGAGTCGGAGGTCAGTTTCGGTACCGCTGTCGAACAGTTTGAGGCCTTAGGGTGTTCAGCGCAGCTGCGCCAGGCACTGATGGTGGATACCGCGCGGGCGTTGTTTGGCTTCGAGTGACGTAGCGCCAGTGCTGCAACTGCTGGCAGGTCCTTGAACGCAATCTCGCTTGGTCATGCCTGAGCCGGTGCTTGCCAGTCAGCGCATTTCCCATGCAGATTTGTGGCCCGGCGCGCTTGGCGAGCCTCCAATTGAAAAGCCCTCAGGACCAAGGACGATGAGTCACTCTTCGCAATTCACCTTGCTCGGCAAGCGGCGTTTCCTGCCGTTTTTCATCACTCAGTCGCTGGGTGCCTTCAACGACAACCTGTTCAAGCAGTCGCTGATCCTGGCGATTTTGTTCAAGCTCAGCCTGGGCGATGGTGACCGATCGATCTGGGTCAACTTGTGTGCCTTGCTGTTCATCCTGCCGTTTTTTCTGTTTTCGGCGCTGGGCGGGCAGTTTGGCGAGAAGTTCGCCAAAGATGCGCTGATCCGTGCAATCAAACTGGCCGAAATCGTGATCATGGCGATTGGTGCGCTGGGCTTTGTCACCAACCATCTGGCGCTGATGCTGGTGGCGCTGTTCGGTATGGGGACCCACTCGGCGCTGTTCGGCCCGGTGAAGTATTCGATCCTGCCGCAGGCCCTGCGCGAGGAAGAGTTGGTGGGCGGTAACGGGCTGGTGGAAACCGGCACCTTCCTCGCCATCCTCGCCGGCACCATCGGCGCGGGGGTGATGATGTCGGCCGACAGCTACGCAACAGTGGTGGCCGGTGGCGTGGTCGGCACGGCGGTACTCGGCTACCTCGCCAGCCGCTGGATCCCTCGGGCGGCTGCCGCCTCGCCGCAAATGCCGCTGGACTGGAACATCTTCAAGCAGTCGTGGGTGATCTTGCGCATGGGCCTGGGCCAGCCGCCGGCGGTGTCGCGTTCGATCGTCGGCAACTCGTGGTTCTGGTTTGTCGGCGCTATCTACCTCACGCAGATCCCGGCCTATGCCAAGGATTGGCTGCACGGTGATGGCACCGTGGTGACCCTGGTGCTGACCCTGTTCTCGGTGGGCATTGCCCTGGGCTCGCTGCTGTGTGAGCGGCTCAGTGGACGCAAGGTGGAAATCGGCCTGGTGCCGTTCGGTTCGTTCGGCCTGACCCTGTTCGGCCTGCTGTGGTGGTGGCACTCCGGTGATGTACCGGCTGCAGCAGCGCCGCACGACTGGCTGGCACTGCTGGGCATGAGCCAGGCCTGGTGGATCTTGCTGTCGATCGTCGGCCTGGGTGTCTTCGGCGGCTTCTACATCGTGCCGCTGTATGCGTTGATCCAGGCCCGCACGGCCGAGGACGAGCGCGCCAGGGTGATCGCGGCCAACAACATCCTCAATGCCTTGTTCATGGTGGTGTCGGCGGTGCTCACCATCATCCTGCTAGGCGTGGCCAAGCTGAGCATCCCGCAGCTTTTCCTGGTGGTGTCGCTGCTCAATATCGCGGTCAACACCTATATCTTCAGGATCGTGCCCGAGTTCACCATGCGCTTCCTGATCTGGCTGCTCAGCCATTCGATGTACCGCGTGCAGCACCGAGACCTCGAGCGCATCCCCGACGAAGGTGCTGCGTTGCTGGTGTGCAACCACGTGTCGTTCGTCGATGCGTTGCTGCTGGGCGGGGCCATACGCCGGCCGATCCGCTTTGTCATGTACTACAAGATCTACAACCTGCCGGTGCTCAACTTCGTGTTTCGCACTGCCGGTGCCATCCCGATTGCCGGGCGTAACGAAGACCAGGCGACGTACGAGCGGGCCTTCGCGCGCATTGCCGAATACCTGGCGGATGGTGAACTGGTGTGCATCTTCCCGGAAGGCAAGCTGACGGGCGATGGCGAAATCGATGTCTTCAAGGGTGGGGTCAGCCGCATCCTCGAAGAAACGCCGGTACCGGTGATTCCGCTGGCCTTGCAGGGGTTGTGGGGTAGCTTCTTCAGCCGCGACCCGGCCAAGGGCTTCTTCAAGCGCCTGTGGTCGCGGGTGACCATCGTGGCAGGCGCCGCCGTCCCGGTGGAGGCGGCGCAGCCTGAAGTGTTGCGCGAACAGGTCAGCCGCCTGCGCGGCCATCTGCGATAGGGGGTTAGCTGGCGCTGACTTTCAGGCCGACGAGGCCGCAGACGATCAGCGCCACACTGACCAGCCGCACCAGGGCCATGGACTCGCCGAACAGCATGATCCCGGCGATGACCGTACCGACTGCGCCTACGCCGGTCCAGATGGCATAGGCGGTGCCCAGCGGCAACTCCTTCATGGCCAAGCCCAGCAGGCCCAGGCTGATGACCATGGCGCCGACGGTAAGGACAGTGGGTAGTGGTCGAGTGAAACCGTCGGTGTATTTGAGGCCGACGGCCCAGCCAACCTCGAACAGGCCGGCGAAAAACAGGATGATCCAGGACATGAGTGTGTCTCCATCGTTTGAATGATGGGGCCGTCCCCGGAATGGTCACGCGGTGCGTCGTGAGGTCGTCCTCACAGTGAGCATCATGGTGCCTGTCTGCGGCCTTCCGGGCAAGGCCGGGCCTGCTGGCCAATTTCCACCCGTCGTTCACCGTTGCGGCCGCTACCGTATTCGCGGGTAAACCCGCTCCTACACAATTGGTGGTGGGCACACATTGGTGATTGGGCGCAGGCCGCCGTAGGCGCGGATTTACCCGCGAAGAGGCCGGTGCTGGCAGAAAACAGGCCAGCACCGCCTCTCATACCCGTCAGACCCCTTGCGGAATCTCTTCACCACCCAGCGCCTCGAACAGCACCGGCAGGAATTCGGCAAAGGTCATCATCATCAACTGGAAGCTGGCGTCGAACTGTTGCGCAGCCTCATCGCCACCGTCCTGCTCGGCCTGCTCCTGCAGCAGCTCTTCGAACTTCAGGCGCTTGATGACCATCTTGTCGTCGAGAATGAACGACAGCTTGTCTTGCCAGGCCAGGGCCAGCTGGGTCACCACTTTGCCAGTGCTCAGGTGCAGCTGGATCTCTTCGCCAGTCAGGTCCTGGCGCTTGCAGCGCACGATACCGCCATCTTCGGCGGTGTCGCGCAGTTCGCACTCGTCCAGCACATAGAAGCCTTCGGCGGCTTGCTGCGATTTGACCCAGTCGGTCATGGTGGCCACCGGCGCAATCTTCACCGTGGCCGGGCGCACGGGCAGCGAACCCATCACTTCACGCAGGGTCGACAGCAGGTCTTCGGCGCGCTTGGCGCTGGCCGAGTTGACCAGGATCACGCCCAGGCGTGGGGCAATGGCAGCGAAAATCATCGAGCGGCGGATGAACGCACGCGGCAGGAACGCCTGGATGATTTCGTCCTTGATCTGGTCGCGTTCCTTTTTATAGACCTTGCGCATTTGCTCGGTCTCGATCTCTTCGACCTTTTCCTTGACTGCGTCGTTGACCACGCTGCTTGGCAGGATGCGTTCTTCCTTGCGCGCGGCAATCAGCAGGTACTCGCCGCTGACATGCACCAGGGGAGCGTCTTCGCCTTTGCCGAACGGCGCGACGAAACCATAAGTGGTCAGCTCCTGGCTGGCGCAGGGGCGGGCCGGCTTGCTGGCCAGGGCGGCTTCCAGCGCTTCAGGCTCGAACGGAACTTCCTGGGTCAGGCGGTAGGTCAGCAGGTTCTTGAACCACATGAGGGGCAATCTCTCCTTAATGCATAAGGCGGGCATTATTCTCCGAGCGGTGAATTGAGGCCAGCCCTGTCAGAGGGCCAGCAGTGGCTTATGCACGAAAGAATCGCCCGACAACGCTAGGTCTTTGAAAGGCCTGAGGTTTTTTTTGCAAAAAGTTTAAAAAGTGCTTGCCAGGGTGCGGGGCGCTCCGTAGAATGCGCGCCACACCGAGACGAAGGGTGATTAGCTCAGCCGGGAGAGCATCTGCCTTACAAGCAGAGGGTCGGCGGTTCGATCCCGTCATCACCCACCACTCGATGTATAGCGCAGCGGTAGTTCAGTCGGTTAGAATACCGGCCTGTCACGCCGGGGGTCGCGGGTTCGAGTCCCGTCCGCTGCGCCATATTCCACTTCCAGGGCCCACTGAACACCCGGAAGTAACAAAGAAAGCGACCTTAGGGTCGCTTTTTTTGTGCCTGATTTTTGGTGTTTGACCGAAGTGTGAAAAAACTTCGATAAGTGCTTGCCAGAGCGCCAAGTCGCCCGTAGAATGCGCGCCACACCGAGAGACATGGGTGATTAGCTCAGCCGGGAGAGCATCTGCCTTACAAGCAGAGGGTCGGCGGTTCGATCCCGTCATCACCCACCACTCGATGTATAGCGCAGCGGTAGTTCAGTCGGTTAGAATACCGGCCTGTCACGCCGGGGGTCGCGGGTTCGAGTCCCGTCCGCTGCGCCATATTCCACTTCCAGGGCCCACTGAACACCCGGAAGTAACAAAGAAAGTGACCCTAGGGTCGCTTTTTTTGTGCCTGAATTTTGTACCCCTACCTGCACGCGTTTGCCGCAGCTTCAGCCACGCCGTTCCTCCTCCCGCAATGTCAGCACCTCATACCCACCCTCAGTCACCGCCACGGTATGCTCCCACTGCGCCGACAAGCTGTGGTCCCGGGTGATCACCGTCCAGCCATCCTTCAACTCGCGCGTGCCGCGGCCACCCTGGTTGATCATCGGCTCGATGGTAAACACCATCCCCGGTTTCAGCTTCATGCCCATGCCGCGCTGGCCAATGTGCAGCACCTCTGGCCCTTCATGCATCTGCTGGCCAATACCGTGGCCGCAATACTCGCGCACCACGCTGTAACCCGCCGCCTCGGCATGGGCCTGCACGGCATGGCCGATATCGCCCAGCGTTGCCCCAGGGCGCACCTGCTCGATGCCTTTCCACAACGCGTCATAGGTGGTGTCGACCAGGCGCCGGGCTTCTTCGCTGATCTTGCCGATGCAATACATCTTCGACGAATCGGCAATGTAGCCGCCCTGTTCCAGCGTGATGTCGACGTTGATGATCGAGCCTTCCTTGAGCACCTCATCGACCTTGGGGATGCCGTGGCATACCACGTGGTCCACCGACGTATTGAGCGAGTAAGGGAAACCGTACTGGCCTTTGCTTGCTGGCCGTGCCTTGAGCGTATCGACGATGAACGCCTCGGCGCGGTCGTTGATCTGCATCGTGGTCACGCCGGGGCGGATGAAGCTGTCGAGTTCGGTGAACACCTGGGCCAGTAGCTGGCCGGCGCGGCGCATCAGGTCGAGTTGGGCGGGGGTCTTGAGGATCACCTGGGACATGGGAGGAGGGCAGTTGCTCATGCTGGAAATTGCCCCAGCATAGCGCCTGGGAGCGTGAGGTTGCCACCGCATGGTGCGCAAGGCTCGCCGCAGCACTGTCTTTGTGGGAGCAACTGTCTTGCTCAATTTCTAAAAGCGGGCGCGATCCCTGTGGGAGCGGCCTTGTGTCGCGAAAGGGCTGCAAAGCAGCCCCGGCAATACAGGGATAAAAGCTGAAATTCGGGGGCCGCCTTGCGGCCCTTTCGCGACACAAGGCCGCTCCCACAAAAGCCGTTCAGTGCACCTGGCCCACTATTTGCTGAAGCCTCCTCACCAGGGCTATCAACGTCGACAGCCCGCAAAACCTCACGACAAAGGCGCCGTGTTGCCCCGCTTGCATCAGCATGCCGGGGCAGCCGGCGCCTTTTTGCGTTTTCCTCAGGAGCCCGCCCATGGCCAACAGCGAAGTACGCAGCGTCTGCCCATACTGCGGCGTGGGCTGCGGCATCGTCATGAGCGTTGCCGATGGCAAGGTCGGCAAGATCAGCGGCGACAAGCTGCACCCGAGCAACTTTGGCCGCCTATGCACCAAAGGCCTCACCGCACACCTGCCACTGAGTGCCAGCGGGCGCATGGCCGACGCCTATGTGCGCCAGCAACGCAGCCAGCCGCCAGTGCGCACCAGCATGGACCAGGCCATCGCTGCCACCGCCGAGCGTCTGCGCAGCATCATCGACCAGCACGGCCCGGATGCCGTGGCGCTGTACGTGTCCGGGCAAATGTCGCTGGAGGCCCAGTACCTGGCCAACAAGTTGGCCAAGGGCTTTATCCGTACGCGCCACATCGAGTCCAACTCGCGCCTGTGCATGGCCAGCGCCAGCAGTGGCTACAAGCTGTCGCTTGGCGCCGATGGCCCACCTGGCAGTTACCAGGACTTCGAGCACGCCGACGTATTTCTGGTGATCGGCGCCAACATGGCCGACTGCCACCCGATCCTGTTCCTGCGCCTGCTTGATCGGGTCAAGGCCGGTGCGAAGCTGATCGTCGTCGACCCACGTCGCAGCGCCACCGCCGACAAGGCCGACCTGTTTCTGCAGGTGCGCCCCGGCAGCGACATGGCCTTGCTCAACGGCCTTTTGCACCTGCTGCATCGCAATGGCCGCACCCACCCCGACTTCATCGCCCGCCACACCGAAGGCTGGGACGAACTGCCGGTCTTCCTCGACGACTACCCCCCCGAGCGCGTCGCCGCCATCACCGGGCTGGCCGAGGCCGATATCATCAAGGCCGCCGAATGGATCGGCAGCGCCATCAACTGGATGAGCTGCTGGACCATGGGCTTGAACCAGAGCATTCACGGTACCTGGCACAGCAACGCCATCTGTAACCTGCATTTGGCCACGGGTGCCATCTGCCGCCCCGGTAGCGGCCCGTTCTCGCTGACCGGCCAGCCCAATGCCATGGGCGGCCGCGACATGGGCTACATGGGCCCCGGCTTGCCAGGCCAGCGCTCAGCGTTGGTGGACGACGACCGCGCGTTCGTCGAACGACAGTGGCAACTGCCACCCGGCAGCCTGCGCAGCGAGGGTGGCGAGGGTACGGTGGCGCTGTTCGGGCAGATGAAAACCGGTGAAGTGAAAGCCTGCTGGGTCATCTGCAGCAACCCGGTAGCCAGTGTCGCCAACCGCCAGCAAGTGATCGACGGCCTGCGCAAGGCCGAACTGGTCATTACCCAGGACGCCTTCCTCGACACCGAAACCAACCGCTACGCCGACATCCTCCTGCCGGCCGCGCTGTGGGCCGAAGGTGAGGGTGTGATGATCAACAGCGAGCGCAACCTGACCCTGATGCCACGCGCAGTCGAGCCCCCCGGGCAAAGCTTGCCGGACTGGCAGATCATTGCCCGCGTGGCGTGTGCCATGGGCTATGCCGACGCCTTCGACTACCCCAATGCCGAAGCGGTGTATGAGGAAATACGCCGCTTCCACAACCCCTCAACCGGTTATGACCTGCGCGGTATCGGCTATGCCGAATTGCGGACACAGCCGCGCCAGTGGCCTTGTGCACCGGGCAGCGAGCAGCATCGTAGCCCGCTGCGCTACCTCAACGACGGCAGCAGCCAGGCGCTCCTGCTCGATGCCCGGGGTAGGCGGCCGGCACTGGCCTTTCCCACCGCCAGCGGAAAGGCGCGCTTCTTTGCGCGGCCCTGGTTGCCGGCAGCGGAAGTGCCGGACGATGACTACCCCATGGTGCTTAACACTGGCCGTGTGCAGCACCAGTGGCACACGTTGACCAAGACCGGCAAGGTGCCGGCACTGAACAAGCTGGAGCCCGGCCCCTACCTTGAGATTCACCCCGAGGATGCCGCCCGGCTGGGTGTCGCTGAAAAGGACCAGGTGGCCGTTCGCTCACGCCGGGGGCACGCCGTGTTGCCGGCGCGCATCAGTGACCGGGTCATGCCGGGCAACTGCTTTGCGCCGTTTCACTGGAATGACCTGATCGGCGAACAATTGGCGATCAATGCCGCGACCTGCGATGCGGTCGACCCGCTGTCGCTGCAGCCTGCCTTCAAACACTGCGCCGTAGCCCTGGAGCGGTTCGCAGGCGAGCGCATCGACGCCCTTGATCTGAACACTGCCACTGTAGAGCCTGTCCGCATGCCGACCGCCACCCTGTCCCGTCTGCTTGGCCTGCACACCCTGCCGGTTCCGGTGCTGGCCGAAGAAGAGCGTCATTACCTGCAAGGTTTCCTGCTGGGCCTGGACCAGGCCCGCGCCGAGGGCGTACCCCGCCTGCCGGCCAGTGCGCCGCTGGCTGCCAGCCGTCGTTTGTTTGTCGACGGTTTGCTGGCCGGGCTGTTCGCCCAGCCTGCAACTGCGCCCATCGCGGCACAGGCCGCGCCATGGCATCAGGTGCTGTGGGCCTCGCAGACCGGCAATGGTGAGCAACTGGCCGAACGCTGTGCCGCGCGCCTGCGCGATGCTGGTCTGAGCGTGCAACTCAGCTGCCTGGAGGCGGTCAGCCCAAGCCAGCTGCAGGGTGTTGCCAGTGTGGTGTTGATCGCCAGCACTTTTGGCGATGGCGACGCGCCCGACAGCGGCGCGGCATTCTGGCAGGCCTTGCAGGGCGAGGAGGGCGCCCACTGCGCCGGGCTGCCCTATGCCGTACTGGCCTTGGGCGACTCCAGTTACGACCAGTTCTGCGGTTTTGGCCGCAAGCTCGACCAGCGCCTGGCCGAGCTGGGAGGGCAGCGCCTGCTGCAACGGGTGGACTGCGAGCCAGACTTCGACGAAGCCTTTGCCAGTTGGCTCGAAGCGTTATTACCTGCACTGGGCACTGCCGCGGCGCCACCTCCGGCGAGTGAACCTGCACCCGTATCGGCCTTCAGCAAGCAGCAACCCTGGATGGCCACGGTACTGGAAAACCGCCTGCTCAATGGCCCCGGCGCCAGCAAGGAAACCCGCCAGCTGGTCTTCGACCTGAGCGGCAGCGGCTTCAGTTACGCTGCCGGCGATGCCCTGGGCGTATGGCCGCGCAACTGCTCGGCCCTGGTAGAAGAGCTGCTGACGCTGATGCAGCTCGATGGCCAGGCGATGGTCGAGCTTAAAGGTCATTGCGCCATGCCATTGGCCGAAGCCCTGCAAGCACACCTGGAAATTGCCAAGGTCACTGCGCAACAACTGCAGGCATTTGCCAGCAATGCGCCTGACCTGCAGCGTTTGCTGCAGCCTGAATGCAGGGCCGAGCTGCAGGATTGGCTGTGGGGCCGGCAGCTGGTCGATGTGCTGCGCGCTTTCCCCCAGCAGTTGTCGCTGGCCAGCTGGCTGGAACTGCTCAAGCCATTGCAGCCGCGGCTCTATTCGATCAGTTCCAGCCCGCTGGCGCACCCAGGCCAGGTGCATCTGACGGTGTCGACGGTGCGTTATGGCGAACGTAAAGGCGTGTGCTCAAGCTTCCTTGCCGACCGTGCGCAGGTGCAGAAAGTGGCGATCTTCCCGCAGGTGTCGAAGCACTTCCGCTTGCCCGAGGACGACAGCGTGCCGGTGATCATGGTGGGCCCTGGTACTGGCATTGCACCGTTCCGTGCGTTCCTCGAGGAGCGAGAGGCACGGGGGGCAAAAGGCGACAACTGGCTGTTCTTCGGCGAGCAGTACGCAGCGACCGATTTCTATTACCAGGAGCAGTTGCAGGCCTGGGAGGCGGCGGGGCACCTGCGGCTGAACACGGCGTTCTCGCGGGACCAGGCCGAGAAGATCTATGTGCAGCAGCGCATGCTTGAGCAGGGTGCGCTGTTGTGGCAGTGGCTGGAGGCGGGGGCGTATTTCTATGTGTGTGGCGATGCGCAGCGTATGGCCAGGGATGTGGATGCGGCGTTGCGGGTAATCGTCGCCGAGCATGGCCGGATGGATGCGGCGGCGGCGGCGGCTTATGTCGAAGGCTTGAGCAAGGCCAGGCGTTACCGGCGCGATGTGTACTGAAGTGCTCCAAGATGGGGTGTTGTGCACCTTGAATGTGCATTGGCTGGGCGCGCCCAGCGCAAGTGTAGGAGCGGGTTTACCCGCGAAGAGGCCGACACAGGCAACCCAGGCAACCCACGCAACCCAATTGGCACGCTCCCTGCTTAACCTTGGATACAACAAAGCCCACTGATCAACGGCGATCAACCGGGCCCCCTACCGTGATGAATACAGGCAAAGGCGCCTGGAGCTTCGGCTCCAGGCGCTTTTTTTTTGATCGAGGATCGGCTTATGAAGGCAACAGCGAGCAGCGGGCAACGAGAGCGACTGGTCATCGTCGGCAACGGCATGGTCGGCCACCATTGCGTCGAACAACTGGTCAGTCGCGGCGCCCTGCAGCGCTTCGAGGTGCGGGTATTCGGCGAAGAGCGCCAACGCGCGTATGACCGCGTGCACCTGTCCGAATACTTCGGCGGCAGCTGTGCCGAAACCCTGGCCCTGTGTGAGCACGATTTCTACGACGCCAATGGCGTGCACCTGCACCTGGGTGAGGCCGTGCTGGAGATCGACCGTGAGCGCCGCGAAGTCGTCACTGCCGAAGGTCGCTATGGCTACCACCAACTGGTGCTGGCCACCGGCTCCTATCCCTTCGTACCGCCGATCGAAGGCTCCAGCGGCAATGCCCGCCTGGTCTACCGCACCCTGGACGACCTCGATGGCATTCGTGCTGCCGCAGCCGGTGCCCGCCGAGGGGTGGTGGTCGGCGGTGGCCTGCTTGGCCTGGAAGCGGCCAATGCCCTCAAGTCGCTGGGGCTGGAAGCCCACGTGGTGGAATTCGCCCCACGGCTGATGCCGGTGCAGCTGGACGGCGAGGGCGGTGCCGCGTTGAAGGCGCAGATCGAAGCGCTGGGTGTGGGGGTGCACCTGGCGCGCGCCACCCAGTCGGTCAGTGCCGGTGAAACCTACCGCTACCGCATGAACTTCGACGGCGGTGAGCACCTGGAAACCGACCTGATCGTGTTCTCCGCCGGTATCCGCCCACAGGATGCACTGGGCCGGGGTTGCGGCCTGGACATCGCCGCGCGCGGTGGCGTGGTCATCGATAACCACTGCCGCAGCAGCGACCCACGCATCTTCGCCATCGGCGAGTGCGCCTCGTGGAACGGCAGTGTGTTCGGCCTGGTCGCCCCAGGCTACAGCATGGCGCGCAACCTGGCTGGGCTGCTGATGGGCGAGGCGGCAGTGGCGTTCACCGGCGCCGACATGTCGACCAAGCTCAAGCTGCTGGGGGTGGATGTCGGTTCGATCGGCGATGCCCACGGTGCCACGCCGGGCGCGCGCAGCTATCGCTTCATCGATGAAGCCAACAGCGCTTACCGCCGTTTGGTGGTGGATGCCAGCGGCAAGCACGTGCTCGGCGCGGTGCTGGTCGGTGACAACAGCTATTACGACACCCTGTTGCAGTACGCCCAGAACGGCATCGCCCTGCCGGCCGACCCGGCAGCGCTGATCCTGCCGCAAGGCGGTGGTGCGCCGGCCTTGGGCGCCGATGCGCTGCCTGACAGCGCGACCATCTGCTCCTGCCACAACGTCAGCAAGGGGGCGGTGTGCGCCGCGATCGACAGTGGCTGCAGTGACCTCGCTGCGGTCAAGGGCTGCACCAAGGCCGCGACCGGCTGCGGTGGTTGCGCGGCCCTGCTCAAGCAAGTCTTCGAGCATGAGCTGACGGCCCGCGGTGTGGCGGTGGACAAGAGCCTGTGCGAGCACTTTGCCTACACTCGGCAGGAGCTGTACGGGTTGGTGCGGGTGGAGGGTATCCGCACCTTCAGCGAACTGCTAGAGCGCCATGGCAAGGGCCATCTGGGTTGTGACATCTGCAAGCCGGCGGTGGGCAATATCCTCGCTTCGTGCTGGAACCAGCCGATCATGGACCCGGCACTGGTACCGCTGCAGGACACCAACGACACCTTCATGGCCAACATGCAGAAAAACGGCACCTATTCGGTGGTACCGCGCATTCCCGGTGGTGAAATAACCCCCGACAAGCTCATCGTCATCGGCCAGGTGGCCAAGAAATACGACCTGTACACCAAGATCACCGGTGGCCAGCGCATCGACCTGTTCGGCGCCCAGTTGCACGAGCTGCCGCTGATCTGGGGCGAACTGATCGAGGCCGGTTTCGAAACCGGCCACGCCTACGGCAAGTCGACCCGCACGGTGAAGTCGTGCGTGGGCAGTACCTGGTGCCGCTACGGCGTGCAGGACAGTGTCGCCATGGCCCTGCGCCTGGAAGACCGCTACAAGGGCCTGCGCAGCCCCCACAAGCTCAAGTTCGCGGTATCCGGTTGCACCCGTGAATGCGCCGAGGCGCAGAGCAAGGACATCGGCGTTATCGCCACCGACAAGGGCTGGAACCTGTACGTGTGCGGCAACGGCGGCATGCGCCCGCGGCATGCCGAGCTGTTCGCCACCGACCTGGACGACGAAACCCTGGTACGCCTGATCGACCGCGTGCTGATGTTCTACATCCGCACGGCCGACAAGCTGCAGCGCACCTCGGTGTGGCGTGAAAACCTGGAAGGCGGGCTGGACTACCTGAAGCAGGTGATCATCGACGACAGCCTGGGCCTGGCCAATGAGCTGGAAGCGCAGATGCAGCAGGTGGTCGACCAGTATGAATGCGAGTGGGCCAATGCCCTCAACGACCCGGAGAAGCTCAAGCGCTTCCGCACCTTCGTCAACGACCGCCGTGCTGACCCGGACGTGCACTTCGTGCGCGAACGCGAGCAACGCCGGCCTGCTGCGCCATTGCACCTGATACCCACTGTCGAGGAGGCTGTCTGATGAACCTGTCCAATGCTGTTGTGAAGACTGAGGTGAACTGGCAAGCGGTGTGTCACGCCGCAGACCTGGTGGCCGATTCTGGTGTCGTGGTGTGGCTCGACGGTGCCCAGGTGGCGTTGTTCTACCTGCCGGGGCTGGAGCAGAGCCTGTATGCGGTGGACAACCGTGATCCGCGCTCCGGGGCCAACATCATTGGCCGTGGCATTGTCGGAAGCTTGCAAGGTGAGCTGGTGGTGGCCGCACCGCTATACAAGCAGCATTTCAACCTGCAGAACGGTGAGTGCCTGGAGGATGCCGAACAGCGGCTTCAGGTATGGCCGGTGCGGATGAATGGAGAGGCAGTGGAACTGGCGGTGGCCTGATCATCCTGCGCTGGGCGGGGCCGATGTACAGTAGCCGTTCGCCGAAGCGGCGCACCTTCCCTGCGCGGGGAAGGCGCCGCTGGGTGGCTGCGGGAGGCAGGTGGCAAAGCCGATCAGGTGCCCCAGGGCCCGCTCGATGACGCGCTACATCGGTTTCAGGGGAATGGCGACCAGGCAAGAGTACAAGAGGCGTTCCGGTGTAATGTCGTACCCGCTCACCAGCATGCGCTGGTTGCCGGCATCGATCGCCATCGATTGGGTAAAGCTTTCGAAATGCTCCGGCGGCAAAGCCCCGCCAAAATGGCCATAGCCATGGGGTGGTAAGAAGGTTTGATCGAGCTGGCCGTTCAAGTCGTAGCGCACCGCCATATAGGAAGTGGGGTGCGTACCGTATCCGACCAGGTGGCCATTGACTTCTACAATATGGTGCCATTTGCCATCAGTGTGGAAGTGCACCACTTGGCCCTGGTTGAATTCGAGGGCAGGCTTACCAGCATAGTCCAGCCGGTAGAGCGTCGGTTGGCCGTCCCATTCGTCGAGCGTATGCATGCCATATAGCGTGATACGTTCGCTTCGGTCCTCTACTGTAAAGCCATTATTGACTACCGATGCGTCTGACCAGTGGAAGCACCCTGTGCCAAATGCTTCGTCTAGACGCCCCTCCAAGGTCAGGGCACTGGTTACCGAGTACGCAATCGAGTCGCGTTTTACATAGGTGGAGATTATGATGCGCGGTTGCTTGGCGGCGGGCGAGATAATGGCAATGCCATCAAGGATATACGCCGAGTTATCGGGAATCAGAGTACTCAAACTCAGCATTCCATCTTTGCCGAAAGGCCCGAACTTTCCACCTTCACGGGTCAAGGCGACGATTGCAGATTTTATCTGCCCGCCTTCGGAACGCCAGCCGGTGGCCAGCACCATGTCTGCGAAGCAGACCAGATCTTCCAGCATAAGCTGTTCGCCGAACAAGGCACGCGTGTCGACATAATCCTTCCCATAACCAAAACTCGTGTCGGGTTCTCCGTTTGGAGTCAGCTTCCACAGATAGGTGGTGGGTAGCGCATATGCCTGCACGGCAACCAGCAAGTTCCCCGTCATGTCCTCTGCTACCGCTTCGGCAGCCCCGTATTCTTCCCCGGACAGTTCGGAGAAATCGACAATGCCGCTGCTATTGAACGTGTTATCCAGCTTGCCGCTCGCATCCAGACAGGCAAGGTAGGGATGGTAGGGATTGCGACCGCTGTAGAAACCCGTTACGTAAAAACGGCTTGGCTGAAATTTGCTTTTGAGTACGCTGGTTGCTTCCCCAGCGCTGAAGTGGGCATGGCCATCTTGGCCATAGGCGAGGTCGATGGGGGCTATGGGGAGTTGTTGGGGGCTTTGCTCAAAGGGCGCTGTGGTCGGGTAAAGGGCGCTCTCTTGACTGGTCGGTTCATCTCTTCTAACTCCATGCAGGGAAGCTGCTGAAGGGCCATTTAATGTTGCCCTGGGAGCGCCTACAACTGGCAGAAATGAGAGGTGCAGCTGCGTCGTTAGTCATGTATTGCCAAATCAGGATTCGTTGCGGCATGACCCGGATACGCCGCAGGTAGCGATGCGGTAAGCTTGCTGCCATGAACCTCGACACCCGCATCAAATACGGCCACCTGCTGTGCTTCCTGGAGATTGCCCGGCAGAGCAGCCTGGCCAGGGCGGCCGATATCCTGTCGATCAGCCAGCCGGCGATTTCCATCGACCCCAAGGCGTTCGAAGACCTGCTCGAGGCGTGGCTGTGGTGACCGACGTCAGCGCGCAGTTGCTAGGCCAGTTGCACTTGGGTGAGTTGGAACGGCGGGGCGCATGACCGACAGCCTGCGGATTGAGGGGTTGTCATTCGAGCATTTAAGTCTTGATACTCGTTGATGCTGCGTTGAAAACAGCCTCGGAGTGTTGGTTTACAGCCCGTAAACTCCGCTTCCTCGGCTGTTTTCGCCTTGTCTGACCTTCGCCTCAAGACGTTTATGCAGTCTCTGGTGAAGTGCCAGTTAGTCTCATTTTTATTGCTTCAATGAGACGGCAATGACACAAGGGGTGGAACCCGTCTGTATTTCCCGCCCTGCTACGAGTAGGCGTTGGCTTTCTGGCATTACCGTCGCGGAATGGCTGTTACCATAGAATCCTGGTTGCGACCCGATTGCCGTAAAAACACCGTAACCATTCGGCGGCACGAATGTAGTATCAAGTTGGCCGTCCAGACGGTAACGCACCGCCATGCCGCGATCGAGAAATGAACCATAACCTACCAGTTTTCCATCGGCCTCTGTCATATAGTCCCAGGCACCCTCAATGGGGAATAATACGACACGACCCTCGTTGAATTCTTTAGCAGGTTTTCCTGTGTAGTCTAGCCGATAGATCATGGGAGTACTGGTCCCTTCGGACCACACCTGGCCGTGGACGGTGATGCGCTGACTGGCGTTATTTAGCGTGAAATCATAAATGATAATGCCAGGCTTTGACCAATAGACCCCGTTGTCAGCGAAGCGCTGGTCGAGCGCTCCGGACAATGTCAGTGCTGCGATTCCGTTTATGCTCGACGAATCGTTGAAATAGCGCGTGTAGATGATGATGCGCACCTTCTCACCAACCTCCAGCATCTTAGGCGCCCCAATGACATAACGGAGGTCCGGAATAAGATCTTGCATCTTGAGGATGCCTAGCTTACCAAAGCTCTGGCGTGGGACACCTTCATGGGTGAGCACGAAAAGGATGGGAGCGTTTTCAAGGGAACCTGAGAAGATATAGTCGTTCTTGTAAGTGGTGAATTGGTAGAGCGTGATATCTTTAAAATTGAAAAAATTATTTAGGATGATGTAGCCGTTGTTGCTGCCGAAATCAGTATCTGGCTTTCCGTTTGGCTTAAGCTTCCACAGGTGGGTGAAGCCTTGGGTTCGATCAATCATAGTGAGCAGGATGTGACCCTCCGCATCCTCGGCCATATGAGAGAAACTATGATAATCAAAAACTGTGCTCAGGTCAGTCAGATAGACAAGACCTGTTTTGTTGAAAGACGTATCCAGCTCGCCATCTTTCAAGGTGCGCGCAATGAAAGGTTTCGTGCCGTTGTGGACGCCTCTCAAGTAAAATCGCTCGGGATAGTAGTTGCTTGCCAGGATTTGCGAAACCGCGTTTCTAGGATCCGCGATAGGCTCGCCGATGTGAAGGTGCCCTTTGTCGGCATAGGTTACGTCAATGGGCGCCTTGAGTTCCTGACGCTCGCCTTGGTAATCACGGGGGTTGTGTTGAGTCTGGGCAAAAAAAACCATATTTGGATGCATGATATGACCTGTCACTGGGGGAGTGGTTTTTGCGATCTCATTTAATGCGATCCGGATAGCTGCGGGTACTGGCAAAAATGATAGGCGTTGGTGGTCGATGGATAACGATCCGGTCCTGGCGCTTGGGCTGCAACGGGGGGCACCGGCGGGGGGAACTGCTCAATGGCAGCTGCCCCCGGTGGACGAGGTGGCGCGGCTTTGTGGCTTTGCCGACGAAGCCTACTTCTCTCGACGTTTCCGCCAGATCCACGGCCAGCCACCTGGCCAGTTCCGCCGCCAGCAACGCGACCCGGATACGCCGCAGGCGGCAATGCTTTAAGCCTGCCCGCTTCTGCCGTGGCGTACTACTGGACCGGTTTCAGAGAGAGGGCGAGCAGGCAGGGGAGTCGGTAGCCCTGCTGTACGTCTTCCCCGCTCACCACCATGCGCTGGTTCTCGGTATCGACTACTATCGAATTCTCGGTCGTATAGAAACCATCCTGCGGCACATACGCGCCAAACTGACCGTAGCCGTGCGGGGAGAAGAAGCGAGTGTCGAGTTGGCCGTTTGATTGGTAGCGCACTGCCATGTTGAAGCTAAAGAAGCCACCGTACCCTATTAGCCCCCCCTCGGTTTCTTCAATATGGGCCCACCCGCCGTCGATGCCGAAACGCACTACCTGCCCTTGGTTGAACTCGCGGGCAGGCTCGCCAGCATAGTCCAGTCGGTAGAGGGTCGGTTGGCTGCGATCGTCGTCGATCGAGTAGTGCTGGCCGTACAACGTGATGCGTTGGCTGCTGTCTTCTACCGTGAAGCCGCTATTGATGATCCCCTCGTCTGACCAGTGGTGGCCCACCTCGCCGAATGTGTCATCGAGACGCCCCGCCATCGACAGGCCACTGGTTACTGAATACCAGCCCGAATCGCTTTTCATGACAGTGCAGATCACGATGCGCTGCACCCCGGCGGTTGGGGAGATGACGGCAATGCCTTCAAGGCTGTGCAGTGAGCCTTCTGGAATCAGATCGCTCAACGCCAGCAGCCCATTTTCACCGAATTGGGGGTCCCTTCTACCATTGCTGTCCAGGGCGACGACCACCGCGTTGAAATCCCCAGCTTCGTATCGAACCGCGGTCGCCACCAACCCTTCCTGGTGGCAGGCCACTTTGTCCAGCACAAGATCTGCATCGAACAAGGCGCCGGTGTCGATATAGCCCTTTCCTTGACCAAAGCCCAGATCGGGTTCGCCTTTCGCAGTCAGCTTCCACAAATGAGAGGTTCCTGCCCCAAAAAGCTCCACAGTCACCAGCAGATTGCCCGTCTCGTCCTCTACGACTCCAGTGGCGTTTCGGTAGCGATCCGGGGGCGGCGGGGTGAAGTTGAACATGCCGCTACCATTGAACGTGGTGTCACGCTTTCCACTTGCGTCCAGGCAGGCAATGAAAACGCTGTGTAGCCCATCGGGATCGGTTTGATTCCCAGTCACATAGAACCGGGCCGGCCGCACTTTGCTCCTCAGTACGCTGGTCGTCGACCCCATGTTGCCGCGGCCGCTTTGGGTGAAGTGGCCATGGCCTTTGTCGCCATAACTGAGATCGATGGGGGCAACGGGTTGCTGCTGAAGAGCCTCGGGAGAGGGTGGCACTGGTTGGGTAGAAGGGAAATGCTTCTTGGGTCGGATCATGGCGTTGAGCTCCATTCGCAATGAAACAGCTGCACGCTTATTGAGCAATGCTTCGCCAAGATCGGCTACTGGTAGAAGTGACAGGTGCGTCACCGGCCTGGGCATGCATGGACAGGTGTGAGTACGAGGCGGCAGACCTGGATACGCCGCAGGTAGCGATGCGGTAAGCTTGCTGCCATGAACCTCGACACCCGCATCAAATACCGCCACCTGCTGTGCTTCCTGGAGATTGCCCGGCAGGGCAGCCTGGCCAGGGCGGCCGATAGCCTGTCGATCAGCCAGCCGGCGATTTCCAAGACCCTCAAGGAGCTTGAGGACCTGCTCGAGGCGCGCCTGTTCGAGCGCAGCCGCCAGGGTGTCGAGCTGACCCCGGCCGGCACCCGCTTCATGCGTTACGCCGGGCCCAGCGTGCAGGCGCTGCGCGATGGCGTCAGCAGCCTGCGCGGTGAAGCGCGGGCGCCGTCGCAGGTGCGCATCGGCGTGCTGTCCACGGTCGAAGGCCTGCTCATGCCCGAGGTGCTGTGCCGCCTGCATCAGCGCCATGAAGCGCTGGTGATCAGCGTGGTCACCGGGGTCAGCGCGCAGTTGCTTGGCCAGCTTCACCTGGGGGAGCTGGAACTGGTGGTGGGGCGCATGACCGACAGTCCGCAAATCCAGGGGTTGTCGTTCGAGCACCTGTACAGCGAGTCGATGAGCCTGGTGGTGCGCCCGGGTCACCCGCTGCTGGCCAGCACGCCCGTGGAGCGGGGGCAGGTGGGGCGTTACCCGCTGGTGCTGCCACCCGCTGGCACCACCATCCGCCAGCACGCCGACAGCCTGTTCGTGCAATGCGGCATCCAGATGCCGGCGCAGCGCCTGGAAACCCTGTCGCTTGCCCTGAGCCGGCGCTACCTGCTGGGCAGCGATGGCCTGTGGGTGGCGCCGCGTGATGCCGTGCTGCTCGACCTGCGCCGTGGCGAACTGGTCGAGCTTGACCTGGGTGTGCGCGAGCCGGGAGGGTCGGTGGGGATTTGCCGCAATGCCGCCTTGCCGTTGAGTTTGCCGGGCCAGTGGGTGGGAGAGGTGCTGCGGGAGGTGGCGGGGGAATATCGAGAGGGTCGGTATCCTTGAGGTTTTCGGGGGCTCCCTGACCTGTTTTAGCCCCTGTGAAAAGCGCCGATCACCCTGATGTTTCCGACCTCAGAACCTGCAGAAATAAAAAGCCACAAAAGCCCGGCAAACCCGGCACAAAGGGTCAATAATGGCCAATGGCTGTAAAGCTTCGATGAAGAAGCTTTTAATGACTGAACTTCCTTACGAAAACCCGCTCCTATGCCGGTAGCCATTGGTCATGGCCGCCTGATAAGCTCGCGGCTTTACCCTGATTGCCCTCATGGCGCATGAACAAGGAAATAGCATGAAACAGCATCGTTTGGCGGCTGCGGTTGCCCTGGTAGGCCTGGTACTGGCTGGCTGCGATCAACAAGCCAGCAGCCCCGAGCTGAAGACTCCGGCGCAGAAAGCCTCCTACGGTATCGGCCTGAACATGGGCAAGAGCCTGGCTCAGGAAGGCATGGAAGACCTTGATTCGAAAGCAGTCGCCCTCGGCATCGAAGACGCCGTTAGCAAGAAAGAACAACGCATCAAGGACGAAGAGCTGGTAGAGGCCTTCACCGCATTGCAGAAACGCGCCGAGGAGCGCCTGGCCAAGGCCAGCGAAGAAGCCGCCTCCGCCGGCAAGAAATTCCTGGAAGAAAACGCCAAGAAGCCAGGCGTGGTCACCACGGCCTCGGGCCTGCAGTACGAAGTGGTCAAGAAGGCCGACGGCCCGCAGCCCAAACCGACTGACGTGGTCACTGTCCACTACGAAGGCAAGCTGATCGATGGCAAGGTATTCGACAGCTCCGTCGAGCGTGGCAGCCCGATCGACCTGCCGGTCAGCGGTGTGATCCCAGGTTGGGTCGAAGGTTTGCAGTTGATGCACGTCGGCGAGAAGTACAAGTTGTTCATCCCGGCTGAACTGGCCTATGGCGCACAAAGCCCAAGCCCGCTGATCCCGGCCAACTCGGTACTGGTGTTCGACCTGGAACTGATCGCCATCAAGGATCCGGCCCAGTTGCAAGGTGCCGAGCCGCAGGCCGAAGCCCCTGAAGAAGCACCTGCCCAGTAACATTGGCTGGTTGTCGGAAAACGCCCCACATTGTTGGGGCGTTTTCGTTTGTGCCGATTGGACGAACCTGCAACAGCTGATACTGTCCGAGGAAATGCAGCGTGAAGAAGTAGGATGTTTCTGACGCAAATCGTTTGCGGCGCAGGTAGTCATGGCGTGAAACGACTGTGTAAAAAACGCCCGATCTGACCGGGCCCCTTGCCTGGCAGGCACCTGGGGTCGGAAACGTCGCCCTGTTCACAAGGTTATCCACAATAAATGTGGATAACCTTTTCCTCTCGGAGGCTCCATGAGCGCACCCTGGAATTTTGCCCGTTTCCTGCCATTGGCCGAGCGCCTGCTCAGCCGCGGTCGTTTGCCGGCCTTGTTGTTCGCGGTGGCGCGCAAAGGCCCGCGCCTCGGCCAACTGCGTGAAGATGTGAAGCTGCTGCAGTCGCTGTGCCTGGCCTGGTGGAGGGGGGAGTACCGTGCCATCAGCCCCAAGGCACTGGTCACTGTTGTGGCTGGCCTGCTGTATTTCGTCAGCCCCATCGATGCCATCCCGGACTGGTTGCTGGGGGTGGGTTTCCTCGATGACATCGCGGTGCTGGGCTGGGTGCTGAAAACCGTGGCCGACGAGTTGGCGCGCTTCAAGGCCTGGCGCGATAGCCAGGCACCCGAACGGCTGCGCGTGGTCGAGCGCCTGCCGGCTACCCCGGAAGCGCTGCAGCTGGAGCGCAGCAAGTAATGAAACCGGACTGAATCTCACCTCAACTGCACAGACCTCGGAGTTGGTAATATAATTGGCATAAGGGTTATGCCTACGGATTACATGCTGTAATCCTTTTTAAAGGGGTTTGTAATGGGTATTCAGGTCATCAGCCGGGACGGTCAACCCGAGTACGCCGTCGTTCCCTGGGAGCAATACCAGGCGTTGCTCAGCGCTGCAGGGCAGGCACCAGCCGAGGCGGTTTCCAGTGAGGCGCAAGGCGTTGCTGCCAGTGCCCCTCTGCCAGCCTTCAGCGAAGTCGGCCAGATTCGCCAGGCCAAGGGCATTGCCCCGGAGCAACTGGCGCGCAATGTCGGGGTGAGCCCGGCGTATCTGGCCATGATCGAATCGGGTGAACGCCAGCCAGATGCTGCCATCCGCCGCGCCCTGGCCTGGCATCTGGGGGTGGCTGGCTGGAGCGAGCCATCATGAGCCAGGTCAGGATCAGCCGTCAGCACTGGGATAACCTGCTGGGCGAGCTTGACCTGGCCCGTCGTCAACGTCACTTGCTGACATACCGAGCGCTGATCGAGCGCTTGCAGCTACCCAGCCCGGCCATGCAGACGCTGACTGCCGCGCTGGAATACCTGGCGGTGCTGGATGCCCGTGCCGAGCAGCCATTGCGCAGTTCGCTGGTGATCAGCCAAGGCGCCAGCCGTTTGCCGCGAACTGGCTTCTTTGAGTGTGTCGAGCGCCTGGGGCGGTTTACCGGGCCGGTCGATGGCATGGAGGCTGCCTCGTGGCATGCTTCTGAGGTGGTTCGGGTGTTCGAGTACAGCTATCCCGAAACGGCCTGAAGCGTTACCCATTCCAGCCTGTTCGCTACAGGTGGTGACACTGAGCGAAAGGGCCGGGCCTGCTGGCCAATTTCCACCCGTCGTTCAACGTTGCCGCCGCTACCGTATTCGCGGGTAAACCCGCTCCTACCACGGTGGTGGCCACACATCGGGGGTTGGAATCAGGCTGTTGTAGGAGCGGGTTCACCCGCGAAATGGCCGGGCCTGCTGGCCAATTTCCACCCGTCGTTCTCCGTTGCCGCCGCTACCGTATTCGCGGGTAAACCCGCTCCTACCACGGTGGTGGCCACACATCGGGGTTGGAATCAGGCCGTTGTAGGAGCGGGTTCACCCGCGAAAGGGCCGGGCCTGCTGGCCAATCTCCACCCGTCGTTCACCGTTGCCGCCGCTACCGTATTCGCGGGTAAACCCGCTCCTACCACGGTGGTGGCCACACATCGGGGGTTGGAATCAGGCTGTTGTAGGAGCGGGTTCACCCGCGAAAGGGCCGGGCCTGCTGGCCAATTTCCACCCGCCGTTCAACGTTGCCGCCGCTACCGTATTCGCGGGTAAACCCGCTCCTACCACGGTGGTGGCCACACATCGGGGGTTGGAATCAGGCTGTTGTAGGAGCGGGTTCACCCGCGAAGAGGCCGGTACAGGCAGCGCATCCCTGTGAATCAATCCGCACCCTCTGCCATCGGCATCCACCACTTCCAATGCCTCCAGGTGCTGGTATCGGCCAAACAGCTCCAGCAGCTGCCCGATCGTGACATTCAAGCGCACTGTCGGTTGGTCAGCCAGTGGCACCTGCGTCAGTGCTGGTAAAAGCCCGCTGTCGCGTACCCCCATCTCCTGTGGCCGCCCTAGCAAATAACCCTGCACCAGGTCCACGCCCATCTCTACCAGCACCGCCAGCTCTTCCGCCAGCTCGATGCCCTCGGCAATCACCTGTGCCTTCGATGCCCGGGCAATCTGCAGGATAGAGCCTACAAACTCGCGTTTGAGCGGGTCACGGTGGATGCCGTCGATGAAGTGCCGGTCGATCTTCACGTATTCGGGGCGCAGCTCCGACCACAGGCGCAGGCTGGAATAGCCCGCGCCCAGGTCGTCGAGGGCAATCGAGAAGCCCATGTCGCGATAGTGGTGCAGGGCATTGGACAGCAGCTGGAAGTCGTCGGTGGGCGTGTGCTCGGTCAACTCGATCACCACCCGGTTGGGCGGCAGGCCAACCTGTTCGAGCAGTTTCAGGGTCAGGCCAGAGGGGTAGTGCGGCTCCAGCAGCGATTCGGGTGAGATGTTGAGAAACAGTTTGCCCTGCAGTTGCTGCTCGCTGAAGCGTCGGCAGGCGCTTTCTCGGCAAGCGGCTTCCAACTCGGTCAGGCGGCCGGCCTGGCGGGCGATGGTGAACAGGTTGAGCGGCGCATGCAGCGGGCTATTGGATGGGCCACGGCTCAGCGCCTCATGGCCAAACACCCTATGTTCACTCAGGCACATGATTGGCTGGAACAGACTGTGAATACGGCGTTGAGCCAGGATGGCACTCAAGGCACTGAGCTGTTCGGCAACGGTCATGATGGATTCCTGAAAAATGAGGGCCGGGCATCTGCATGCCCGGCCCTCATATTTCACGACAGCGCGATGACTGTTTGATGACAGGTCGCATTATTCTGCCATCATTGCTGAGGTGCCTTACTTCTTGGCCACCTTGGTGCTGGCACTGAGGTAGTCGATCAGGATGCGACCGGTTTCCGCGAGGTAAGCGTCGTCTTCCGGCTTGGTGTTTTCATCCTCGACCGGCAGGGCATCTTCGTCCTCTTTCTTCAGCTCTTTCAGCGGCTCTTCACCCTTGGCCTTGCGGCGGGTGTTTTCCAGCGCCAGTTGCTTGGCCTCGATGCTGTCGTGGCGTGCACGGCGTTCCTGCTCGTTGAGGCTGACGGTTTTTTCGTTCATCAGCTTCTGGGTGAGGGCCAGGCGGTCGCGGATGTAGGTGAACTCGGCATCCTTGTCGCTGCGCGCCTCATGCTGCGCCTTGAGCTGGGCCAGGAACGGCCTGAACGGATCGGCCGCAGGCTTGACCACCGGGCGGATGGTGTCCCACGGCATGGCCTCTGGCAGGGCGCTCTCGCCGATTTCCTTGGTGTCGATGATCGAGGGGTAGTCGATGTCCGGCAGCACCCCCTGATGCTGGGTACTCTGCCCGGAAACCCGGTAGAACTTGGCCAGGGTCAGCTTCAGCTCGCCATGGTTGAGCGGCTGGATGGTCTGCACGGTGCCTTTGCCGAAGGTCTGGCCACCGATGATCAGCGCGCGGTGGTAGTCCTGCATGGCACCGGCGAAGATCTCCGATGCCGAGGCCGACAGGCGGTTGACCAGCAGTGCCAGCGGGCCCTTGTAGAAGGCCCCCGGGTTTTCGTCTTCCAGCACGTCGACGCGGCCATCGCTGTTGCGTACCAGCACGGTCGGGCCTTTCTCGATGAACAGGCTGGTCAGCTCGGTGGCTTCCTGCAGCGAGCCGCCGCCGTTGTTGCGCAGGTCGATGACCACGCCGTCGACTTTCTCTTTCTGCAGCTCGGTGAGCAGCTTCTTCACGTCACGCGTGGTGCTCTTGTACTCCGGGTCGCCAGCGCGGTAGGCCTTGAAGTCCAGGTAGAAGGCCGGGATCTCGATGATGCCCAGCTTGTAGTCACGCCCGTCCTGCTTGAGCTTGAGCACCGACTTCTTCGCCGCCTGTTCTTCAAGCTTCACCGCTTCACGGGTGATCGACACAATCTTGCTGGTCTGGTCGCTAGGCGCATTGCTGGCCGGGATGATTTCCAGGCGCACCACCGAGCCTTTCGGGCCGCGGATCAGCTTGACCACTTCGTCCAGGCGCCAGCCCACCACGTCGACCATTTCCTTGTTGCCCTGGGCCACGCCGATGATCTTGTCAGCCGGGGCCACCTGCTTGGTCTTGGCTGCCGGGCCTGCTGGCACCAGGCGCACGATCTTGACCTGGTCGTTGTCGCTTTGCAGCACTGCACCAATGCCTTCGAGCGACAGGCTCATGTTGATGTCGAAGTTTTCGGCGTTGTCCGGCGACAGGTAGTTGGTGTGTGGGTCGTAGGACTGGGCAAAGGTGTTGATGTAGGCCTGGAAGATGTCCTCGGCACGGGTCTGGTCCAGGCGCGCGAGCTGGTTCTTGTAGCGCTTGATCAGGGTTTCCTGGATCTGCTTGGGTTCCTTGCCGGCGATCTTCTGGCGCAGCACTTCGTCTTTCACGCGTTTGCGCCACAAGTCATCGAGCTCGGCCTGGTTCTTCATCCACGGCGCATCCTTGCGATCGATCAGCAAGGTTTCGTTGGTGGTGAAGTCAATCTTGTCCACGCCCTTGTTCAGCTCGGCAAGGGCGAAGTCCAGGCGTTGCTTGACGCGGTCGAGGTAGCGTTTGTAGATGGTGAAGCCCGGGTCCAGGTTGCCGCTCTTGAGGAAATCGTCGAATTGCGTTTTCCATTTATCGAATTCGGCAATGTCGGCAGCGGTGAAGTAGCTGCGCGCCGGGTCCAGCAGCTTGATGTAGCTGTCGTAGATAATGGCCGAACGGGCATCGTCCAGGGGGGGCTTGCTGTAGTGGTGGCGCTTGAGCAATTCCACCACGTTGAGGCTGGCGACGATCTCGTCGCGGTCGGGCTGCAGGCTGTCCCACTTGTTGGCGGCCGCCGCATTGCCGCCGAGCGTGAGGCTGCCCAGGCCGATCATCACAGCCAGTGCGGTGCTTGGAAGGAAATGCTTCATGCTGATTCGACGTGGAGGCAATTGATCACGCATAGTAGGCCGTCTTTTCCGTTGCCGGTTCCATGGAGCCGGGCAAATACTGCAAAAGGCCTGAGGTAAGCGACCTCAGGCCCAGTCATGATTCAACTATGGAGGCACTGTGAAGGCATTGCAAGGCGTTGACGGACATGTGGAGTGGGTCGAGGCCGAACGCCCGACCTGTGACGCGGGCCAAGTGCGCATTCGCGTGGCCGCTGCGGGGCTGAACCGCGCCGACCTGCTGCAGATGAAAGGGTTGTACCCGCCACCACCAGGTGCCAGCCCATACATGGGGCTGGAGTGTTCCGGGGTGGTTGAAGAAGTGGGGGCTGGTGCCGCCTGGCGCGTGGGTGACCGCGTTTGCGCCCTGCTGGCCAGTGGCGCCATGGCCGAGGAAGTGGTGGTCGACGCCCGTCATGTACTGCCGGTGCCCGAGGGCCTTGGCCTGCATGAAGCAGCAGCGTTGCCGGAGGTGTATGCCACCGCCTGGCTGAACATCTTCCAGCTCGGTGCAGTGAAGGCTGGCGAGAAGGTGCTGGTGCACGCCGGCGCCAGTGGCGTTGGCTCGGCCGCCATCCAGCTGTGCAAGGCGTTCGGCAGCCCGGTATGGGTCAGCGTCGGTTCGCAGGACCGCCTGGCCTACTGCCAGGCGCTGGGCGCTGCGGGGGGTGTGGTACGTAACGAGAACCTGGACGCGCTGGAAGGTTTCGGCCCGTTCGATGTGATTCTCGACCCGGTCGGCGCTGGCTACGGTGAGCTGAACCTCAAGCTGCTGGCCCGTGACGGGCGCTGGGTGATCATCGGCCTGATGGGCGGACGCAAGTTTGAACTGGACCTGGCCCAGGTGCTGGGCAAGCGTTTGGAAATTACCGGCTCCACCCTGCGCAACCGTGATGACGGCTTCAAGGCCGAGTTGCTGCGCGAACTGCAGCAGCAAGTATGGCCGCTGTTCGCCGAGGGGCGGTTGTCGCCGCAGCTGGTCGATACCTACCCGGTGGAGTTTGCCCAGGCGGCGTATGCCGAGCTGGAGACCAACCAGGTGTCGGGCAAGCTGGTGATGGTGATCGACCCTAGCCTGGTGTAAGCAGGCCTGGCCCCTTCGCGGGTAAACCCGCTCCTACATCGGGATCGCCACAATTTGAACACTGTGCGATGTAGGAGCGGGTTTACCCGCGAAGGGGCCGGCACAGCCCACAAAGACCTTCAGCTCCAGCTCAGAATCGGCCACCCATTGATCTCGGCATGTTCGCGCAACACCGCATCCGGGTTCACCACATGCGGGTGATCCACTTTCAACAACAACGGCAAGTCATTCCTCGAATCGGAATAGAAACTCGCGCCCTCCAGGTTCTCCTGCTCCTGATCCAGCCATTCCAGCAACCGCGTGATCTTGCCCTCACGATAGGTCAGCACCCCGTGGGTCTTGCCGGTGTACACCCCGTTCACTGCCTCCAGCTCGATAGCCAGGTATTCATCCACGCCCAGTCTCGCGGCAATCGGCCCGACCAGGTGCGTCCCCGAAGCGGAAATGATCAGGATGCGATCCCCACGCTTGCGGTGCTTGGCAATGCAGCGGCAGGCGTCACCGTAGATGATCGGCTCGATCACTTCTTCGACCCACGGTGCCACCAGGTGCTCGACTTCTTCCAGGGTACGCCCGGCAATCGGCTCCAGGCTGAAGGCCATGTAGTCCTCCATCTGCAGGTGGCCCCTGCCATAGGCTTCCATCAGTTCATGGTCGCGGCGCAGGAAATCCTTGCCGTCGACCCAGCCCAGCCGGGCCATCTGCTCGCTCCACAGTGATGCGCAGTCGCCGTGGATCAGGGTTTCATCCAGATCGAAAATTGCCAGTGCCATTGTGTTGAGTCTCCTTAAGCCACTTCCCGCAGCGCAGTGGGGTCGATCGACACGCTTACCCGTTTTCCGTCCGCATGCAAGTCGGCCGGCGAGCGGTTGAGCACATCGACCACCAGCTCCACGTCGCGCACCCGCACCCGGTAGCGGATCACGTTGCCCAGCAGGCTGTGGCTGCGCACCTCGGCGTCCAGCTCGCCGTGCACGCCTAGGGTGATCGACTCTGGGCGGATCGCCAGGCGGCTGGCCACCGGGCGCTGCAGCAGGCGGCTGGCGCTGTCGGCGTCGAGCAGGTTGTAGTTGCCGATGAAGCCGGCGGCAAACAGGTCCACGGGGGCGGTGTAGAGGGTTTCGGCATCGCCGCTCTGGACGATGCGCCCCTGGTTCATCAGGAAGATGCGGTCGGACATGGTCAGCGCTTCCTCCTGATCGTGAGTGACGAATATGGTGGTCAGCCCCAGTTCGCGCTGGATGGCGCGAATCTGCTCGCGCAGGTGCTTGCGGATACGCGCATCCAGCGCCGACAACGGTTCGTCGAGCAGCAGCAGGCGCGGGCGGGTGACCAGTGAGCGTGCCAGGGCCACGCGCTGGCACTGGCCACCGGAAAGCTGGTGCGGGTAGCGCCCGGCGAACTTGCCCAGCTCCACCAACTCCAGCACCTCGCGTACCCGCAGCTGGCTTTCATCGGCCTTGACCTTCTGCATGCGCAGGCCGAAGGCGACATTCTGCTCCACGGTCATGTTAGGGAACAGCGCGTAGCTCTGGAACACCATGCCGATGCCACGCTTTTGCGGGCTTAGCGGCACGATGTCGTGGCCGTCGAGCAGTATCTGCCCGCTGTCCACCGAGGTTAGCCCGGCAATGCAGCGCAGCAGGGTGGACTTGCCGCAGCCGGACGGGCCGAGCAGGGTGACGAATTCGCCGCGTTCGATGTGGCAGTCGATGCGCTCGAACACCGGGCTGCCGGCGTAGCTTTTCTGCAGTTTCTGTACGCTGACGAAGCTCATGTCAGGTCTTGTCCTTGTTCAGGCGGTTGGCGACCCAGGTCAGTACCAGCACGAAGGCGAAGTAGGAGATGACCAGCGCGCTGTTGAAGTGGCCGCTGCTGTTGCGCATGTTGTTCAGGTACACCTGCAGGGTCTCGTAGCGGGTACCGACCAGCAGGTTGGCAAACACGAATTCGCCGAACAGGAACGAGAACGACAGCAGCACTGCCACCATCAGGCCCTGGCGCAGGTTCGGCAGCACCACCAGCAATGCGGCCTGCCAGGTGCTGGCGCCGAGCAGTTGCGCGGCGTCCATCAGATCGCGCAGGTTGATGGCCTGCAGGTTGTTGGTGATGGCCCGGTACATGAACGGCAGGGCGATGGTGAAGTAGCAGCCGATCAGGATCCACGGTGTGCCGACCATGGCCATCGGCCCGCTGCCATACAGCTGCAGCAGCCCCACCGACGACACCACCGGCGGGACCGCGAATGGCAGCAGGATGAGGATGTTCATCAGCGCGTCGAGCCGCGGGAAGTGGTAATGCACCACGAACAGCAGTGGCAAGATCAGCACCACCGACAGCAGCAGTGCGCCTACGCACACCAGCAGCGACTGGCCGAACGCGGCAAGGAAACGCGGCTCGCTCCACAGCGCCGCATACCACTTCAGGGTCAGGCCACTGGGCAGCAGGCTCGCCGACCAGCTGGTGGCCAGCGAGTAGAGCAGGGTGCCGGCCAGGGGCAGCAGCAGGATCAGGAACAGCAGGTAAACCACGAGGCGGTGGTACCAGCCGCCGGAACGGATGTCAGCGCGCATGGTAGCTCCTTTTCAGCAGCCATTGATGCACCACCGTGACCAGCGTCATCAGCCCCACCAGCACCATCGCCAGGGCGCTGGCCAGGTTCGGATCGAGGCTGATGTCGCCCGCCACCAGGCCGGCGATGCGGATCGGCAGTACGTTGAAGTTGCCGGTGGTCAGTGCGTACACGGTGGCGTAGGCGCCGAGGGCGTTGGCCAGCAGGATGACGAAGGTGCCCAGCAGTGCCGGGGCCAGCACCGGCAGGCCGATGTGTCGCCAGTACTGCCAGTGGTTGGCGCCCAGCAGCGCGGCTGACTCGCGCCAGTCTTCGCGCAGGGCGTCGAAGGCGGGGTACAGCAGCAATACGCCCAGCGGGATCTGGAAGTAGGTGTACACCAGGATCAACCCGCTTTTGGAATAGATACTGAAGTCTTCCAGCAGGCCGACCTGCTTCAGCAGCAGCGTCAGTGCGCCATTGAAGCCAAGCAGGATGATGAAGGCAAAGGCCAGCGGTACGCCGGCAAAGTTGCTGGTCATGTTGGCGAAGGCGCTGACGAAGTCGCGCAGCTTCGAGTCCACCTGGCGCAGCGAGTAGGCGCCGAGGGTAGCAATGACGATGCCGAACACGCTCGACCAGAAGCTGATTTCAAGGCTGCGTTGCAACGCCTGCAGGTAGAACTTGGAGGCGAACACCTTGCTGAAGTTGTCGATGCCCCAGCCGGCCTCCGATTGCAGGCTGTTGATCGCCACCCAGGCCAGCGGGGCGACCTGGAAAATGACGAAGAACACGGCGAACGGCAGCAGGCAGAGCAGGGCCAGGTAGCGGCCACGCATGCCGCCATTCACTTCAGCAACTCCCGGCAAACCGTCTTGTCGTGCGCGGCGCCCAGCAGCTCGCAGATGGTGCCGCACAGTTCGGTTTGCAGCGGCTTGGCGGCCGGGTCCAAGCTGAAGGCGTCGCCGAAGACGAACAGTGGCACTTCACGTTCTTCAGCCAGCAGGCCGTTGTGCGAGCGGTCGTTGTTCATGCCGTGGTCGGCGGTAACCAATACCTGATAGCCCTCTTCGAGCCAGCCAGGCAGGTAGTCGGCCAGCAGAATGTCAACGCTGCGCGCAGCGTTGCGATACTGGCTGCTGTCCAGGCCGTGGCGGTGACCCACGTCGTCAACGCTCATCGGGTGCACCAGCAGGAAGTTGGGGGCGTGACGGCGGCGCAGGTACTCGCCATCGGCCAGAAGGTGCGAATCGGGGTAGCGGTCGTCCCAGTAGAACAGCCCGTGCTGGATCGGCAGCTTCGGCGCGTGGGTATGGCGGTCGCGCTGCGGATCGAAGGGCGAGCGGTTGTACAGCTCGCTCATCCAGTGGTAGGCGGCCGCTGCGGTGCCCAGGTTGGCCTCGCGTGCGTAGTGAAACACGCTGCGTTGGTTGGACAGGCGGTTGATGTTGTTGTGCACGATGCCGCTGTCGATCGGTGGCACGCCGGTGAGGATGCATTCGTACAGCGGCCGCGACAGCGATGGCAGCTCGCATTCCACGCGGTACAGCGCGGCGCGATCTGCTTCGACGTAGGCGTGCAGGTGGCCCATCGCATGGTGGGCGACCTGGTAGTTGAGGCCGTCAAGCAGGACCAGGATGACGTTGTGTTGCATGTTTTCTCCAGTCATGAACCGCGTTGGCACCTTCGCGGGTAAACCCGCTCCTACAGGTATCGCGTATCCCTGTGTAGGAGCGGGTTTACCCGCGAAAGGGCCGGATCAGGCGCTACAAAGCCCAGCCCCTTACTCCATCTCGATGATCACCTGCTCCTGCCACATCTGCGGCAGTTTCTTCGAGGTGGCTTCCCAGGCTTCGGCATTCTTGATCGGCTGGGCGGCACCGTACTGCTCGTTAGGCAGCAGCTTGGCCTGCACATCCGCCGGCAGCTTCAGGTGCTCGGCCCGGATCGGCCGTGCATGGCCCTTGGCCAGGTTGATCTGCCCGGCGTCGCTGAAGATGTATTCACGGGTCAGCTTGGCCGCGTTGGGGTGCTTGGCGTACTTGTTGATGACCGTGGTATAGCCGGAAATCACCGAGCCGTCCGAGGGGATCAGCACTTCAAAACGTTTTGGGTCGATCTGTTCACGGTAGCTCAGGCCGTTGAAGTCCCACACCACGCCAACTTCCACCTCGCCCTTCTCCAGTGTCTGGATGGTCGGGTTGGCCAGCGACAGGCGCTTCTGCTGCGCCAGCTTGGTGAACAGTTGCAGGCCTGGCGCCACGTTGGTCTCGTCACCTTTGTAGGCGATGGCCGCAGCCAGCACACCGTTGGCGGCCTGGGCGGCGGTGCCGACGTCGCCAATAGCGACCTTGTACTTGCCTTTTTCCAGGTCATGCCAGGTTTTCGGCCGTTCCTCTTCCTTGACCAGGTCCTTGTTGATGATGAAAGCGATGGTGCCGGTATAGGCCAGCGCCCAGTGGCCGTCCTTGTCCTTGGCCCATTCTGGCACCTGGTCCCAGGTGCTTGGCTTGTAAGGCTGGCTGACGCCCTTGGTCACCGCGATCGGGCCGAAGGCGGCACCCACGTCACCGATGTCGGCGCTGGCGTTGTCCTTCTCGGCTTCGAACTTGGCCAGTTCCTGGGCCGAGCTCATGTCGGTGTCGCTGTGCTTGAGGCCGTACTTGCTGGCCAGGTCTTCCCAGGTGCCTTTCCAGTTTGCCCAGGCGTCGGGCATGCCCACGCTGTTGACAGTGCCTTCCTTGCGGGCGGCGTCTTCCAGGGCCTTGAGGTCAGTGCCGGCGGCCATGGCCGTGGTGCACAACGCGATGGCCGAACCAAGCAGTGACGCCATGAAGAACTTTTTCATCCGAAGCTCCTTTGGGTGGGTGCCTTTGCGATCGTTGTTCTGGGTAAAGCCGTTGCAAGCCTTTGACTGGCACCTTTGGTCTAGGTCAGCAAACCTTGAGCCAAGGTAGGCCGCTTGCGTGACAGTTTGATGTAGGGAGGGGGTCGGCAAGGGCCCTGAAGCTACAGCGTAGACCAGGTAATCGCCCCGGTTCTGCTGGCTTGGCGCGTTTCTGGCAGTGCCTGGCCCAAGCTTTGTCACAGGATGTTCATCAGCCCTGCCTAGGCTTGCACTATTCTCAACCTGCCCTGTGATGGGGCTGGACTAGTCCAGATAGGTAACCTTTCGATGCAGTCGACGCCCCCGCGTGCGGTAACAGCCATCTGCCATGCCCTGCAGGAGCAGATCGAGCATGGCCTGCTGGCGCCGGGCGGCAAGCTGCCGGCCGAGCGGCGGCTCAGCGAGGTGTTCGACACCACGCGCATTACCCTGCGTGAGGCGTTGGTGCAGCTGGAGGCCCAAGGCTTGATCTACCGCGAAGAGCGCCGAGGCTGGTTCGTTGCGCCGCAGCGCTTGACCTACGACCTCATTGAGCGCAGCCATTTCCATGCCATGGTGCGCGATCAGGGGCGGGTGGCCAGTACCGAACTGCTGTCGGCGAGGCTGCAGCCGGCATCGGCGGCCATCTGTGCACGCTTGCAGCTGCCGGCGTTGTCCAGCGTGGTGCGCGTCTGCCGGTTACGGCGGATTGACGGGCGGGCGGTGCTGTATGCCGAGCATTACCTCAATCCCCGGTACTTTCCAGGCATTCTCGAACACGACCTGGCGCAGTCACTGACCGAGATTTATGGGCGGGTGTATGGCATCGAGTACGGGCAGGTGTGCTTCGAGATCCTGCCGACAGCGTTGCCGGTGGAGGCGGCAAGCGCTTTGAAAGTGTCGGCGGGCAGCCCGGGGTTGCACATTACCCGGGTCAACAGCGATCAGCATGGGCACTTGATCGACTGTGACCTCGAGTATTGGCGGCATGATGCGATCCGCATTCGGGCCCAGGCTGGATGAGGTGTTGCCTTCTTCGCGGGTAAACCCGCTGCTACGAGCCGGCCTCTGTCATCCCACCCCCACCGGCTGTCACCACCTGCACCGACAACCGCGGCGTCGCCAGGTCCAGCCCGGCTTCATCCAGCTGCCGCTTCAAGGCCAGGTTGAACGCCCGCGACACCTCCCACTGCTTGATCGGCGCGGTCTTGAACCGCGCCCGCAAGATCGCCGACCCTGACTCGAAGCTCTCCACCCCCTGTAGCTCCAGCGGCGACCAGATATTGCGGCGCATCAGTGGGTCATTGCGCAGCTTCTGCCCCACTTCGCGAACCAGCGTGATCGCCTGGTCGATGTTCATGCTGTGCGGGATTGCCACGCGGAAGATCGCGTAGCCGAACTCCCGCGAGTAGTTCTTGATGCTCTTGATTTCGCTGAACGGGATGGTATGCACAATGCCGTCGATGTCGCGCAGGCGCACGGTACGAATGGTCAACCCTTCCACCGTGCCCAGGTGGCCGCCGACATCCACGTAGTCGTCGATGGCCAGCGAATCTTCGATGATGATGAACAGGCCGGTGATCAGGTCGGCCACCAGCGACTGCGCGCCAAAACCGATGGCCAGGCCGATCACACCGGCACCGGCCAGCAGCGGGGTGACGTTCATGCCCATGTTGGCCAGGGCGACGATGACCGCGATGATGAAGATGACCACGAACATCACGTTGCGGATCAACGGCATCATGGTTTGCGCACGGGCGTTGGCCAGCCCCCGGCGCGAGCGCACCAGGGCATGGTGTACGGCGGTGTCGGCAAGGATCCACACCAGCCAGGCCACGATCAGTGTGCCGGCCAGGCCCAGCAGGCGCAGGCTGATGTCATGGCCGTCGCCCTCGGCGAAGCTGATCATCGACACGCCCCACACGCGCAGGCCCAACTCGATGAACACCAGCCAGATGAACAGGTGCACCAGCAGGTAGCCGAAGTTGCGCAGGCGTTCGGTGTACACCGCCTGGCGCTTGCCGGCCCGCTTGGGGTTGGCGGCATGGCGGCGCACCAGGCCGTTGAGCACCATGCACACCACCACCAGCACCGTGCACATCAGCGACTGACGCAGTGCGGTGCTGGTGTCGCCGGCGGAGACGAAGGTGGCGAACAGCGAAATGGCCACCAGGATCAGCGCCGGAATGAACCAGAAGCTGCCGAGGATCTCGATGGTATCGCTGAGGGTGCGTCGGGTCAGGCGCCGCGACAGTGGCTGGTTGCGGATCAGGTGGGCGATCGGCCTGCGAAAGCGCAGGATGAACAGCCCGGTGCACAGTGCCGCAATCACATTGGCCAGGGTAGCCAGGGCGTGGGCCAGGTGGGTACCGAGGGCAACCAGCATGCGTGGATCGCTCATCGCCTCGCCAAACGCGGCGAAGCTGCCGATCAGCCACAACGGGCGAAACGCCTGGCGCCGCAGGATGTGCAGGGCGCGGTGGCGGTGTGGGCCGTCCAGCAAGGAAAAGGCGATGACGCAAATGGCCGAAAAGCACGTACCGACCACCAGTGCGTAGGCCAGCACCATGGCCAGGGATTTGCCCAGTGATGGCGGCAGCACGAAACTCAGGTACACCGTGAACACCAGCGCTACCAGCCAGGGGCCGAGCTTGCGCAAGGCAAAGCGCACCAGGTCCCAGGTCCGCGGGTGCTGTGGCAGTTCCTCGCTCAGGCCAAAGCGCAGGCGGACCCGATGGCCGACCCAGTTGAAGGCGTAGGCCAGCATACTCCACACGGCAATCACTGCAGCAAAACCAAACAGGATTGGCGGCCACTGGTGCACGGGCACCACCAGTTCCGCCAGTTCGGCCTGGGCCTGTTCGATTTCCGCGGCCCAGCGGTGGAATGGACTGGCATCGCCGCTGAACTGTTTTTCAAAGTCATGCAGGGCACCGCCGATCAGGCCGAGCACGCCCTGTTCAACGCTGGGTTGCGATTGCCGGGTGGCGTCGCGCAGTTTTTTCAGGTCGGCCAGCAGCTTGGCCCGTTGCTGGTCGTTTTCGAGGTTCTTGATCACCTCGTCCAGCGACTTGCCCAGCGGCTCGGTGGCTTCTGGCTGCGCGGGCGCGCTGCCGCCCAGCAGGCCAGGCAAGCCCGCCGCTTGTACCGGGGCGATGAATAGCAAAAGCAACAGGAACAGGTAACGCAGGAGGGCAGGCACTGGCAAATCTACCTCAGGTCAAACGATTGACCGAGTGTAGAGGTTTATGTCGGCAGTTTCTCGAGGATCTTCCAGCAGGTGAGGCCGAATATACCCAAGGTGCCGACCCACATCATCAGTACACCGATGTTGCGTTCGCGCATGCTGAAGCCGATGGTCAGCAGCATCAGGAACAGGAACACCGGGACGAACAGTGACAGGAACGGGGACATGGACAGCAATCCTTTTGCAGTGGGGCCATGTAACAAGCATAGCGCTTGGCAAGCGAGGCGTGATTGACCTTGAGCATGTGTAAGCAGGCTCGGCCTGTTCGCGTCGAACCGCCGCGAACAGGCCGGGCCTGCTTACATCAAGGCAGCTCGCGGCTACGGTAGAACGCGGTCAGTACCTTCACCAGGTGCGCCAGGTCATGGCTGCCACACAGCTCGCGAATGGAGTGCATGGCAAAGGTCGGCAAACCGATATCCACCGTGCGCACACCCAGGTGGCTGGCGGTGATCGGCCCGATGGTCGAGCCACAGCCCATGTCGCTGCGCACCACAAAGCTCTGCACCGGTACTTCCTCGGCCATGCACAAGTGGCGGAAGAACCCGGCAGTCTCGCTGTTGGTGGCGTAACGCTGGTTGTTGTTCACTTTGATCACGGGCCCGGCGTTGAGCTTCGGCCCGTGGTTGCCGTCATGCTTGTCGGCGTAGTTGGGGTGCACGCCGTGGGCGTTGTCGGCCGATACCATCAGCGAGCGCTGGAGGGTGCGCACATAGGTGTCGCCATCGGGTAGCAGGCGCTGCAGGGTCTGCTCCAGCATCGGGCCATCGGCACCACAGGCCGAGCAACTGCCGACTTCTTCGTGGTCGTTGCACACCAGCACACAGGTCTCGTCGCTGTCGGCGGCCAGCAGGGCCTGCAAACCGGCGTAGCACGACAGCAGGTTGTCCAGGCGGGCGCCGGCGATGAAGTCGCCATTCAGACCGATCAGCGCGGCGTCCTGCGTGTCATAGAAGCTCAGCTCGTAGTCCAGCACCACGTCGGCGATCAGCTCGTGCTCGCGGGCCAGTTGCTCGGTGAGCAGGGCGCGGAAGTCGATGCGTTCGTCACCGGCCACTTGGGCGAGGATGGGGGGCAGTTCGTTCTGCGGGTTGATCGCCCAGCCTTCGTTGGCGGTGCGGTTCAGGTGGATCGCCAGGTTGGGGATGATCGCGATTGGCAGCTTGAAGTCGATCAGCTGGCTTTCGACCTTGCCGTCACGGCGGTAGGTGACGCGGCCGGCCAGCGACAGATCGCGGTCGAACCAGGGGGCCAGCAACGCGCCGCCATACACTTCCACGCCCAGTTGCAGGAAACCCTGGCGCTGCAGCTCGGGCTGAGGCTTGACCCGCAAGCACGGGCTGTCAGTGTGGGCGCCGACCATGCGGATGCCATTGAGCAGCGGCGACTGCTTGCCCAGTTTGATGGCGATGATTGAAGAATCGTTGCGGGTGACGTAGTAGCGGCCGCCAGTCTCGGTGTCCCAACTGTCGCGCTCGTCCAGGCGCTTGTAGCCGGCCGCCTCAAGGCGCTGGACCAGGCTCGCGGTGGCATGGAAGGGCGTGGGGGAGGCCTTGAGAAATTCGATGAGGCCGGTATTCAGTGCGTCGCGCATAGCTCACTCCAGACAGCAGTGGCGCGAGTTTAACGCAGAATGTCGACAATTTGTGTCTGCATCTTCGCGGCTAACGCTGCTACCACAGGTATTGCACAGCCCCTGAGCGCCGCGCGGTCCCTGTGGGGGCGGCTTTAGCCGCGAAGAGGCCGGTACAGGCCCTGCAAATCAGAACGGCGCAGGGCACTCGAACTTCAACCGCTGCCCGGACACCGGGTGGGTAAAGCTCAGCATCGAGGCATGCAGGCACAGCCGCTCATGGGCCGCCAGGGCTTGCGGGTTGGCGTACAGGCGATCACCCAGCAGTGGGTGCCCGATCGACAGCATGTGCACGCGCAGCTGGTGCGAACGCCCGGTAATTGGCGTCAGCTCCACCCGACAGTAATCGCCGCAGCGTTCGACGATACGCCAGAAGGTCAGGGCGTGCTTGCCCTGCTCGTGGTCCACCACATGCCGTGGTTTGGTCGGTGGGTCGTAGCGCAGTGGCAGGTCGATGCTGCCGCTGTCCAGCGCCGGCTGGCCCCAGCACAGTGCGGTGTAGGCTTTTTCGGTTTCACGGTCGTGAAACTGGCGCGACAGCTCGCGGTGGCTGTCGGCATCGCGGGCCAGCAGGATGATGCCGGAGGTTTCCCAGTCCAGACGGTGCACGATCAGCGCATCGGGGTAGCCGTTTTCCTGCAGGCGGGTGATCAGGCAGTCCTTGTTGTCCTCGGCACGGCCAGGTACCGACAGCAGCAGGGTCGGTTTGTTGATCACCAGGATGGCGGCGTCTTCGAAGAGGATCTGGACATTCGACAGCGGCATTACAGGTCTCACGAAAATAGCAGTAAACGCTGGGGCCGCTTTGCGGCCCTTCGCGGGCAAGCCCGCTCCTACAAAGGCTATGCATTCCCCTGTAGGAGCGGGCTTGCCCGCGAAGGGCTGCAAGGCAGCCCCAAATTGTCGACTACGCGGATCAGCGATCCGGCAGGGTGATGTTCAGCTCCAGAATCGAGCAGCTGCCCTGGTTTTCCAGCTCGATATGCACATCATCGTTGCCGATGTTCACATATTTGCGGATCACTTCCAGCAGTTCTTTCTGCAGCGCGGGCAGGTAGTCCGGTTCGCTGCGTTGGCCGCGCTCGTGCGCCACGATGATCTGTAGACGCTCTTTCGCTACCGACGCGCTGGTCTGTTTCTGTCTGCCACGAAAGAAGTCAAAAAGGTTCATGGTTTATTTGCTCCCGAAAATGCGCTCGAAGAATCCCTTCTTCTGTACATCGATGAAGCGCATCGGCTTCTCTTTGCCCAGCAGGCGGTCGACCGCATCACTGTAGGCCTGGCCGGCATCGCTCTGGTCATCGAGAATGACCGGGATACCTTGGTTGGACGCCTTGAGGACGGCCTGCGATTCCGGGATCACACCCTTGAGTTTGATCGACAGGATTTCTTCCACGTCGGCCACGCTCAGCATTTCGCCTTTGACGACGCGCTCCGGGTGGTAGCGGGTGATCAGCAAATGCTCCTTGATCGGCTCTTCACCGTTTTCGGAGCGGCGCGACTTGCTCGACAGAATACCCAGCATGCGGTCGGAGTCACGTACCGACGAAACTTCCGGGTTGGTCACCACGATGGCTTCGTCAGCGAAGTACATAGCCAGGTGAGCACCTTTTTCGATACCGGCCGGCGAGTCGCAGATGACGTACTCGAAGTCCTTCTTCAGGTCCATCAGTACCTTTTCCACGCCTTCCTGGGTCAGCGCGTCCTTGTCACGGGTCTGGCTGGCGGCCAGCACGTACAGGTTCTCGAGGCGCTTGTCCTTGATCAGGGCCTGTTGCAGGTTGGCTTCGCCGTTGACCACGTTGACGAAGTCGTACACCACGCGGCGTTCGCAGCCCATGATCAGGTCGAGGTTACGCAGGCCCACGTCGAAGTCGACAATGACGGTCTTGTGGCCGCGCAGTGCGAGGCCGGTACCAATGGCGGCGCTGGTAGTGGTCTTGCCCACACCCCCCTTGCCGGAAGTAACCACGAGAATCTTGGCCAAGGTGTTTCACCCCTAAAAATAGTCGGGACACTTGTCCCTGCAAAAAACTGAAATAGCTAAATAAAGGCAACGGTAAAAAAGTTGCTCTAAAAATGCTGGCAAGTATCCGTTAAAGACGGGTGATGTTCAACACGTCACCAGACAGGCTGACTTGCACGCTGGTCCCCCACAGCGGATCCCGGCGCAGGTCTTCGCAGACTTTGTACTGGCCGGCGATCGAGACCATTTCGGCGGTCATCTGCTGGCAGAAGATACGCGCCTTGGTGTTGCCTTTGATGCCGGCCAGGGCGCGGCCGCGCATGGCGCCGTACACATGGATGTTGCCATCGGCCAGAAGTTCCGCACCTGGGCTGACCGAACCCGTCACAACCAGATCACCGCCCTGAGCATAGATCTGTTGGCCGCCGCGTACTGGCGAAGTAATGATGCGGGTCGGGCGCACCTCGGGTTCAGGGGCAGGCGCTGGCGCCGGGGCAGGGGCCGGTTCGGGCTTTTTGACTACCTCGGGCTCGGGCTCCAACGGCCGTTCGCGGGCCCCCGAGGGCGGCAGCACCGGCAGGTCGATGGCGATGGCGGCGGCGATGTCCTCGATGCGGTTGGCGCGGATGGCCAGGGTACGCAGGCCGTGGTGTCGGCAGATCCGCATCAAGCCGGGCAGGTCGATTGCCCCTTCGTCGGCCGGCAGCTTGTCCAGCGCCAGCACCAGCGGTGTATTGCTGAAGAAGTTCGGGGCCTGGGCGACTTTGGCCGCCAATTGGCGGTCGAGGGCTTCAAGGTCATTGCGCGCCAGTTCCAGTACCGTAATGGCGAGCATGCTGCCCTTGAGCTGGAACACGGAGGCGGTGTCGGGTGTGTGGTTTGGGCTCATGGTCTGCATAGACGGCTTGTTGCGAAAAAAGTGCCCTGACTTATAACGAGAACACCGGTTGCCCGCAACATGCGCTGATCCGTTGTAGAATGCGCGGCCTTTGTCTTTCCGGATGCTTCAATGGAACGCCCGCGTTTTCGTCCCTATTACCTTCACCCCAAGTTCTGGGGCCTGTGGCTGGGCCTGGGCCTGCTGTGGCTGGTGGTTCAGTTGCCGTACCGGGTGCTGCTGAAGATCGGTGCCGCGCTGGGCGCCGTTATGTATCGCTTTGCCGGTGAACGTCGGCGCATCGCCGCGCGCAACCTGGAGCTGTGCTTCCCGGAGCTGTCGATCGACGAACGGCAGCGTTTGCTCAAGGCCAACTTCGCCTCTACCGGCATCGCCTTCTTCGAAATGGCCATGAGCTGGTGGTGGCCCAAGGCCAGGCTGGCGCGCCTGGCTCATATCGAGGGCCTTGAGCACCTGCAGGCCGCCCAGCAGGCGGGGCAGGGCGCGATCCTCATGGCGGTGCACTTCACTACCCTGGAAATCGGCGCCGCGCTGCTCGGCCAGCAGCACACGATCGACGGCATGTACCGCGAACACGGCAATGTACTGTTCGACTTCATCCAGCGCAGCGGCCGCGAGCGTCACAACCTTGATTCGCTGGCGGTGGAGCGCGAGGACGTGCGTGGCATGCTCAAACTGCTGCGTTCGGGCCGGGCGATCTGGTACGCACCGGACCAGGACTACGGCGCCAAACAGAGCATCTTCGTACCGTTGTTTGGCATCCCCGCAGCGACGGTCACCGCTACCACCAAGTTTGCCCGGCTGGGCAAGGCGCAGGTGATTCCGTTCACCCAGAAGCGCCTGGAGGATGGCAGCGGCTATCGTCTGGTCATCCACCCGCCGCTGACGGACTTCCCCGGCGAGAGCGAGGAAGCCGACTGCCTGCGCATCAACCAGTGGGTTGAACGTGTGTTGCGCGAGTGCCCCGAGCAATACCTATGGGCGCACCGGCGGTTCAAGTCGCGGCCCGAAGGGGCGCCGCGGCTGTATGACAAGAAAAAGCGCTGAACCTTGTAAGCAGGCCTGGCCTCTTCGCGGGTAAACCCGCTCCTGCAGGATTACCACGGGTTCTGCATATTGCGGGGCCCTGTGGGAGCGGGTTCACCCGCGAAGAGGCCGGGCATGAAAGCACCTTGACCCCAGGAAGGACTCCATGGCTCCACCCCCGGTAACCGGTCTCATCCTTTCTGGCGGCGGCGCCCGCGCTGCCTACCAGGTCGGCGTGCTGGCGGGCATCGCCGAGTTGCTGCCCGTCGGCGCACACAACCCGTTCCCGGTCATTGTCGGCACCTCCGCCGGGGCCATCAACGCCGTCACCCTGGCCAGTGGTGCGGTGCACTTCAACGAGGCCGTGCAACGGCTCACTGCCTTCTGGCAGAATTTCCGCAGCCATCTGGTCATCCGCAGCGACTGGCCCGGGGTCGTGCGCCAGGCCAGCCGCTTCGTCGGCCACAGCCTGCTGGGGCTGGGCGGCCAGGCCCCCGTGGCGCTGCTCGACAGCAGCCCTTTGCGCAGCCTGTTGCAAACGCACCTGAACCTGGATGGCATCGGCCACGCCTTGGCCGCCGAGCAACTGCGCGCCGTGGCAGTGACCGCCTTTGGCTACGAGTCTGGCCAGGCGGTGACCTTCTACCAGGGCCGTGGCACTATCGAGGCCTGGCTGCGCCACCGGCGTATCGGCGTACCCGCACCGTTGACCATCGACCACCTGCTGGCCAGCGCGGCGATCCCGCTGTTGTTCGCCCCGGTGCAACTGGGCGGCGAGTATTACGGCGACGGTGCAGTGCGCCAGTCGGCGCCGATCAGCCCGGCCTTGCACCTGGGCGCCAGCCGGGTGCTGGTGGTCGGGGTCAGCGGAAACCCGCAGCGGCCAGCGCCACCGGTGTCGCCCCAGCGTGTGTTCAGCGGGCAGCAGCCGAGCCTGGCGCAGATCGGCGGGCACCTGCTTAACAGTACGTTCATTGACAGCCTGGAAGACGATATCGAACTGCTGCAGCGCCTCAACCACTTGAGCGGGCTGTTGCCGGCGCACCTGGATGCCCGGCGCCTGGGGCTGGCACCGATCGACGTGCTGGTGGTGGCGCCCAGCCAGCCGCTGGATGAGATTGCCGCTGGGCACCGCCGCGAGTTGCCGGCGGCGTTACGCCTGTTTTTACGGGGGCCGGGGGCGACGCGCACCAGCGGGGCGGGGGTGTTGAGCTATTTGCTGTTCGAGGCCAGCTATTGCAGTGAACTGATCGAACTGGGGCGGCGCGATGCCCTTGCCAAGAAGCGCGAGCTTTGCGAATTCCTGGGGATTTGATGTTGCCTGTGCGGGCCCTTTCGCGACAAGGGGTTGCGCCAATACCTGTGTAGGAGCGGGTTCACCCGCGAAAGGGCCGCAGCAGGCTTACTCGGCTATCTGCAACTTGCGCGCCTGGGTATACACATACCGCACCTTTTCATATTCGAACGGCGAATTCAGCTGGCCGTAACGGAAGTTGGTGGTGTAGCGCTTGTCCACCACACGCAGGGCGAAGATTTCCGGGTGATCGGTGCTGGCTTCGGCCACGTTCAGGTAGTTGACCGCCTGCTCTCCCGCATAGTCCACCACCAGCCCGGTGGTATCGCGCAGGTTCGATGGGCCTAGCACTGGCAGCATCAGGTACGGCCCATCCGGCACGCCATAGAAGCCCAGGGTCTGGCCAAAGTCCTCGCTCTGGCGCGGCAGGCCCATGCTGGTCGCCGGGTCCCACAGCCCACCCACGCCGATAATCGTGTTGAACATCAGTCGCGCAGTGATTTCTGCCGAGCGCTTGGCTTTGAGCTGCAACACGCTGTTGAACAGGTTCGGCACATCGCCAAGGTTGTTGAAGAAGTTGCTCACCCCTGTGCGCACGAACTTTGGGGTGACGTACTGATAGCCACTGACCAGCGGCAGCAGCACCCACTGGTCCAGTCGGTAGTTGAAGTGATAGATGCGCCGGTTGATCGACTCCAGCGGGTCGTACACGTTCAGCGCCTGCAGGGTTGAGCGCTCGAACTCGCGCTGGTCCAGCCCCGGGTTGAATTTCAGCTCACGCAGCGGGTCGAGGAAGCCATCGGCTTCGGGCGCCAGTGGCGCGGTGCCGATCACCTGCGGGTCGGCCTCGACCACGCTGGCTCTGGGTGCGGTTTCGGCGGCCAGGGTGTGGCCAGCGGCAAGCAGGGCAGTGGCGAAGAGGAGTTTGTTAACCACGGAAGAACTCCAGCATGGCGTCACTGTTGACGCGGTAGTTGAGGTTGCCGCAATGGCCGCCATGGGGGTAGAGGGTCAGCCGTTCGCCGAACACCTTGCGCAGGAAGCCAATGTCGCCCGGGCCGAGAATGACGTCGTCGGCGTTGTGCATCACAGCGATCTTGT
Organism: Pseudomonas sp. KCJK9058; assembly: GCF_046230975.1. Classification (NCBI taxonomy): domain Bacteria; kingdom Pseudomonadati; phylum Pseudomonadota; class Gammaproteobacteria; order Pseudomonadales; family Pseudomonadaceae; genus Pseudomonas; species Pseudomonas sp. KCJK9058. Next base: position 6,677 of record NZ_JBJJLR010000007.1, on the reverse strand, counting down.
CACTGCTGCGCAGGTAGTCTTCCAGGGCATACAGGCTGACCTGGTTGACCAACTGCAGGATGCTGTTGCCGTCGGTGCGGGCGCGCCACATCGGAATCACCTGCTCGGTCATGTAGCAGTCGAAGTCGCACTGCAGGGCGCGCTTGAAGAACGGTGTCAGGCTGCTGCCTTCGGTGATCGGGAACTTCGGCGGAATGATCAGGCCACGGCGGTTGATCAGGTCGGAAGTGAAGGCGATGTCGGCTGCCGAGAAGCGGAACGAAGTGCCGATCAGCATGGCCATCTGCTCGTTGGACAGGTGCTGGCGCGACTGCTGGAAGTCGTACAGCAGGGCGTCGTTCAGGTCGATGTAGCCCTTGTCCTGGAAGTAGCGGGTGAGTTTTTCCAGCATCAGCTCGTAGAACGTGGTGCTGCGGTCGATGCCCTTGACCTGGGTTTGCACCAGCTTGTCGAGGTTGTTGATCGAGGTGTAGAGGTTGACCGGTGGGTTGAGCAGCAGCACACGTTTGAAGTTGAAGCTGCGGCGGGTTTCGTCCAGGTGGCTGACGAAGGCGGCGTCGAGCGCACCCAGGCTGTAACCGGTGAGGTAGAAATCACTGACTGGCAGGCGTGGATGCTGGGCGCGCACGGCCTGCATGACCCGGTACATGTCTTCGGCGTCTTCCTGGCTGATGCCGGGGGTAGCAAAGCGCGAGGCTGCACTCATGAAGTCATAGCTGGTGGGCGATGACAGTTGCACCACGTGGAAGCCGGCCTGGTAGAACAGCTTTTTCAGGTATTCATTGATGCTGCTGCTGTAGGGCGCGCCGGTGCCGGCGATGATGAAGATCAGCGGCGCTTCGCGATCCTGGCGAGCCAGGCGGTACTTGAGCTTCTTCACTGCCCAGAAGTTGTCGGGCAACGTGAACTCGCGCTCCGGGCGCAAGTTCAGGCTGTAGTCGGACTGATTGATGTCATCGTCGCTGGGCAGCTCAGGGCGCTTGTCCGGCGGCGTGGTGGCGATGGTGGCCTCGAACGGGTTGGTAAGAGGGTAGCCATAGCTGGCAGCGTCGATATCCCGCGCTGAAGCGGCCACAGCCATGAGCAAGCTGCCGAGCAGGGCAGCGAGGCGCAAAGATCGAAGCATGTAATCCCCCAAAAGAACGCAAGGTCGAGCAGTGTGCAGGCTAGGACCACAGCCAGGCGGGCAAAGTTGCCCGCTGCGGTGGCCTTTGGCGTACTTGCTATCTGCAACATAGCCGCCGGGGTGTGATTTTGCCTTAGAAACGGGCATAAGCGATCATGGATGCTTTCGATTACCGCTATTGGAGAACAGGATGTCTCGTTCGCTGCCGACGGTGCTGCTGGTGCTGTTTCTGGGGCTTTGGCTCGCGGCCAGCTATGGTGTGCGTTACGGCCTGATGGAGGATGGCCAGTGGGTAGGGCTGTGCGCAGTGCCGACGGCGTACTGGCAGTGCGAGGTGCGTTCGCTGCTGGGGTTGGGCATTCACCATCAAGTCATGGCCTGGGGCGGATTGGGCCTGGCGCTTCTGGCCCAGTTCGTTTCCGCGCGTGCCGGCTGGTGGCTGGCAGTGTTGGCACTGGTGTTCGCGGTGCCGGCGCTGGTGCTGTACACCGCCAGCATTGCGGTGTTTGCGCTGGTACTGGCGGGGTTGCGCCTGGTCAGGCAACCCCCATTGTAAGCAGCTGCGCGTGGGAGCGGGCTTGCCCGCGAAGCCAACACCGTGGTGGATGGCACGGGCTTCGCCCGTGTTCGCGGGCAAGCCCGCTCCCACAGGTTGAGCAAGACAGTTGCACCCACAAGGTCCCGCCGGGCTTGAGGAATATGCAGTATCAAGCCTGGCGCATCCGCAAGCTTCGCCACAACGCCGCTGTCATCAGCACACTCACCACCGCCCAGCCCCAGGCCTGCTGGTTCTCCAGCCCTTCCACGAACAACTGCGGCGCCACCCCGGCGCCGACGATGAACGCCAGCAACGCCACCTCCGCCCGCCGCGCCCGCACCGGCCACAGCACATAAACCAGCGCCGGCAACGCCAGCGCCGCGCTGGGGAAGCTGCGGTAGCGCGGGTCGAACACCATTGCCAGCATGCTCACCGCCGCAGCGAAGCCCGCCGCCAGCAACAGCCAGCCGGCTCGCACCTGCAGCCAGGCGAACAAGCGTTCACGCCAGCCGGCCCGCCGCGCCAGCGCCAACAAAGCATGGGTCAGTACCAGCAGGTTCAGCCCGGCCAGCATCAGTGCCCACAACCATTCCCCGGCAAAGCGCGCATGGGTACGCATCAACTCACCCCACAGGCCCAGGCAAGCGGCGCCAAACGCTGCCAGCAGTGGCAGCAGGAAGGCGGCCAACGGTGTAGCGGGACGCCCGGCCAGCACCAGCATGATCACCATCAGCACGGTGCTGGCCAGCAACCACTGCGGCCAGTCATGCAGGTTGCTCACGGGCCCTTCGAGCACACCCTTGTCCTGCCGGTCCGCGTCGTACAGCCCCCAGTAGCCACCCACTGCGCCCTCATTGGCGCGTTTCCAGGGCTGATCGAAGGCTTCGATCAGGTTGTAGTGCCAGCCATTGCGCTCGGCCATGGCCACGAAGCCACGGATGAAGCGCGCCTCATTGACCCGGCTGGGCACCGCCGTTTCGCGTTGGCGGCCTTCGCTGGGCCAGCCGGTTTCGCCAATCAGTATGTCCTTGGGCGCGAAGCGTGTGCCGAACACCCGGCGCACATCGGCAACGTGGGCCAAGGCATCGTCGATGCTACGGGGGTCGTCCTCCCAGTAGGGCAGCAGATGGATGGTCAGGAAGTCCACTGCCGGGGCCACCTGCGGGTGCTGCAGCCAGAACTCCCAGACATCGGCGTAGGTCACCGGCACCTTGACCTGGCGCTTCACCCGCGCGATCAATTTGGCCAGGTGGGCACCGGTCACCTCCTTGCGCAACAGTGTCTCATTGCCGACGATCACCGCGCTGACCACGTCAGGGTTGGCGTTGGCAGCAGCGATCAGCAAGCTGATTTCCTTCTCGGTGTCGGCCGGGTGGGCGTTCACCCAGGCGCCCAGCATTACCTTCAGCCCATGCTTGCGTGCCAGCGCGGGGATCGCCTCAAGACCGCTCATGGAGTAGGTACGGATGCACTGGAACCGCTCGGCCAGTAACGCCAGGTCGGCGTCCATCCGCGCTGGGCGCAGGCGAAACGGCTGGTCGTAAGGCGACTGGTCTTTGTCGAACGGCGTGTACGAAGCGCATTGCAGCTTGTGCGCTGGGCTGGCCGCATCGGGCAGGTGCACAGGCTTGCCCAGCCCGTACCAGAGCCCCCCCAGCCCGAGCAGGGCCAGCAGGCAGGCAAGCAGGTACAACGGCAATGACAAGCGGCTACAACTGGGCATGTGGCGGTCCATCGTCTGGCACAAAAGGTTAGATAGTAGCCCGGCGCCAAACCTTTGGCATGCAAGGATCGCGCAGGCCGAGGTAGGCCGATGGCGCTAATGGCATAGTGCTGTCGCATATGGGGCGGGTGCAGGTCGCAGCTGGATCAGGTCGACTTGTGTTGCAGGAAGATGATGCAATCTCCAAGACCTGACGAGGGGATGCTTTGATGGCAACTTTGAAGAAAATGCGACGTTTCCTGGGCGTGGGCACCGCCCTGGTAATGGCCATGAGCGCTGCACAGGCTATGGCCAAAGAAGTAAGCATTGGTTACGTGGATGGTTGGGCCGACAGCGTGGCGACCACCAACGTGGCCGCCGAAGTAATCAAGCAAAAACTCGGCTATGACGTGAAGTTGCAGGCCGTGGCCACGGGGATCATGTGGCAGGGTGTGGCAACTGGCAAGCTCGATGCCATGTTGTCGGCTTGGTTGCCGGTGACCCATGGTGAGTACTGGGCCAAGAACAAGGACAACGTGGTCGACTACGGCCCGAACTTCAAGGACGCCAAGATCGGCCTGATCGTCCCCGAGTACGTCAAGGCAGTGAGCATCGCCGACCTCAAGACCGATAACAGCTTCAAGGACAGGATTGTCGGCATTGACGCAGGCTCCGGTGTGATGCTCAAGACCGACCAGGCGATCAAGGACTATGGCCTGACCAGTTACAAGTTGCAGGCCAGCTCGGGTGCGGCGATGACGGCGGAACTGGGCCGTGCCTATGCCAAGCAGCAGTCGATTGCGGTGACCGGTTGGGTTCCGCACTGGATGTTCGCCAAGTGGAAGCTGAAGTTCCTCGAAGACCCGAAAGGCGTATATGGCGCGGCAGAAACCGTGAACAGCATCGGCAGCAAGGAACTGGCCACCAAGGCACCGGAAGTGGCGGAGTTCCTGAAGAAGTTCAACTGGCAGTCCAAGGACGAGATTGGTGAGGTGATGCTGGCGATTCAGGAAGGGGCCAAGCCTGAAGCGGCCGCCAAGGACTGGGTCGCCAAGCACCCTGATCGTGTGAAGGAGTGGACTGGCAAGTAATCACCTTTTAGGGCCAATGTGGTTTCTTCGCGGGTTTACCCGCTCCTACAGGAGCGGGTAAACCCGCGAACGGCTCATCACTTTGTTACGCAATCGGTAAAACACCGTTGCATCTAAGACTAAGGTCGTCTGGTTGGCGTCCATCGGCAGCATAAAGTAAGGGTGTGGGTTCCATCCCGTATCTGTGCTGCTAGGACAAAAACAATGAACGACAGCATTTACCTCTCGATACAAAACAGCCCCCGTTTCAAGGAGCTGGTCACCAAACGCGAACGGTTCGCCTGGATTCTCTCGGCGATCATGCTCGGCCTGTACTGCGCCTTCATCCTCCTGATCGCCTACGGTCCTCATTTGCTGGGCGCCAAGCTCAGCCCTGAGTCATCGATTACCTGGGGCATTCCCCTGGGCGTCGGTCTGATCGTTTCGGCATTCGTCCTGACCGCCATCTACGTGCGCCGCGCCAACGGCGAATTCGATGAGCTGAACAAGGAAATCCTGAAGGAGGCGCAACAATGATTCGCCAAGTCAAAGCCCTGGCCGTATTGGCCTGCGGAGCCTTCGCACCCGCCGTGTGGGCAGCCGATGCCCTGACCGGCGAGGTGCAGAAACAACCGCTGAACGTTTCCGCCATCGCCATGTTCGTGGCCTTCGTCGCCTTCACCCTCGGTATCACCTACTGGGCCTCCAAACGCAACAAGTCGGCATCGGACTACTACGCTGCCGGTGGCAAGATCACCGGCTTCCAGAACGGCCTGGCGATTGCTGGCGACTACATGTCGGCCGCCTCGTTCCTGGGTATTTCCGCGCTGGTGTTCACTTCGGGTTATGACGGCCTGATCTACTCGATCGGCTTTCTGGTTGGCTGGCCGATCATTCTTTTCCTGATTGCCGAACGCCTGCGCAACCTGGGCAAGTACACCTTCGCCGACGTGGCCTCGTACCGCCTCGGGCAAAAGGAAATTCGCACCCTGTCGGCCTCCGGTTCGCTGGTGGTGGTGGCGTTCTACCTGATCGCGCAGATGGTCGGCGCCGGCAAGCTGATCGAGCTGCTGTTCGGCCTGGACTACCATGTGGCGGTGATCCTGGTGGGTATCCTGATGTGCCTGTACGTGCTGTTCGGCGGCATGCTGGCCACCACTTGGGTACAGATCATCAAGGCTGTGCTGCTGCTGTCCGGTGCCAGTTTCATGGCGCTGATGGTCATGAAGCACGTGGGCTTTGACTTCAACACGCTGTTCTCCGAAGCCATCAAGGTACACGCCAAGGGCGAGGCGATCATGAGCCCCGGCGGCCTGGTCAAGGACCCGATCTCGGCATTCTCCCTGGGCCTGGCACTGATGTTCGGTACTGCCGGCCTGCCGCACATCCTGATGCGCTTCTTCACCGTCAGTGACGCCAAGGAAGCGCGCAAGAGCGTGCTGTACGCCACCGGCTTCATCGGCTACTTCTACATCCTCACCTTCATCATTGGTTTTGGCGCAATCCTGCTGGTTAGCACCAACCCGGAATTCAAGGACGCCGCAGGCGCTCTGCTGGGTGGCAACAACATGGCTGCGGTGCACCTGGCCAATGCGGTGGGTGGCAGTGTGTTCCTCGGCTTCATCTCGGCGGTGGCCTTTGCCACCATCCTGGCGGTGGTGGCTGGCCTGACCCTGGCCGGTGCCTCGGCGGTGTCCCACGACCTGTACGCCAGCGTCTGGCGCAAGGGCAAAGCCAACGACAAGGACGAGATCCGCGTATCGAAGATCACCACTGTCGCCCTGGGTGTGCTGGCGATCGGCCTGGGGATTCTGTTCGAGAAGCAGAACATCGCCTTCATGGTCGGCCTGGCGTTCTCCATTGCGGCCAGCTGCAACTTCCCGGTACTGCTGCTTTCGATGTACTGGAAGAAGCTGACCACCCGCGGCGCCATGATCGGCGGCTGGCTGGGCCTGGTGAGTGCGGTGACGCTGATGATCCTTGGCCCGACCATCTGGGTACAGATTCTCGGCCACGAGAAGGCCATCTACCCGTACGAGTACCCGGCGCTGTTCTCGATGGCCATTGCCTTCGTCAGCATCTGGTTCTTCTCGGTCACCGACAAGTCCAAGGCAGCTGAGGATGAGCGCGCGCTGTTCTTCCCGCAGTTCGTGCGTTCGCAGACTGGCCTGGGTGCCAGCGGGGCGGTCTCGCACTAACGTCAATCCCCTGCATTGAAAAACGCCCCGCCTGTCGGGGCGT